>JBGSIY010000631.1:0-7568 GCA_041742275.1 Pirellulaceae bacterium
GTAGCGACTGAATTTTCCGAGAGAAACAAGCGTCTCCGGGTAAACATCTCGCACTTCGATGACCAGCGGGACTCTCAAAAGGCGTTTCAAAACGATCCCTGTTAAGAATGTCAAAATTGACAATGAACTGACGATGATCACATCCGGCTTCCATGCCTTGATCGATCGAAAGTTTCTGAGAATTTGAATTTCAAACCAAATCCATGACCCAACTCGTTTCAAATTAAAGCCCAGGTCAATTTTCGGACCGTTTAACACAACATGATTTAGGCGACCATAATCAGCTTCCGTCTTCAGCCCCTTAAATGGCAACAAATGTGGACAAGCTGCGGACCGCGAACTAATCAATTGCACAAACGTGTCATGTTTTTTTGCCAGATATTTCGAATAAAAAAACTGTCGTGTAGGATCTCCAAATTTTGGGCTGACGGCATACTTGCTTAGAAAAAGCACTTTCATAACGACTCACGCCCGCCATCAAAAACGAAGAACAGTGCGGGCAATATAGACAAGGTCATTCCAAAAAGACCAATTCTCCAGATATTCACGATTAAGGCGAACTTTATCCGGAAAAATAACATGGCGATTGTAAGCCTCCGGATCATCAGCGGCAGCTAATAGTTCCTCTTCATTTCGATACTTCAGCGTGGCCGGCCCCGTGATCCCTGGGCGCAATGAAAGTATGAGACGATCCTCTCCTTGCAACTGATCGGCAAAGCCTGGAACATCAGGGCGGGGCCCTACAAAACTCATATGGCCCATCAATACATTGATCAGTTGTGGTAGTTCATCAATTTTTGTTTTTCGCCAAAAACGACCTAACGAAGTTATTCGCGGGTCATTGGAAGTTGTGACTGTTGTCCATACATTTGAGCGATCATCCGACCCTTGCGTTTCGGACAGGACCGGGGCAGGTCGCATCGTACGAATTTTTATGACCTTAAACAGGTTCCCGTGACGGCCTACCCGCGTTTGCATAAAAAAACCGTTAGCGCGGGTGTCGATGGTCGCCAAAACCCATGCCAAGCCAATAATCCAAAAGGTCAGCGCAAGTCCGATGATTGCAACAACAATATCGAATGTGCGTTTGACTATCGATTGCGCTGGCGTCAACATTTTCACGAATATGTTTGAAGTTGCATTTTTAATTGGCCTCGGGTTATATACGTCGTAAAGAAATCGGCTAAAACCTCAATGCACACCATTCTAATTCTAAGGCCGAAGATTAGTAAACGACATCCGACGCGCTGAGAATCATTTCGATAGTTGATGATCCGGCCAGTCTCTCGACATCATTTCTCCCATGGTGGCGGTAGGGAAGCGGTCCATCAGATTTAGAAATTTCCGTTCAAATCCTTTGCGGCCTAATCCTTGATGAAGCCTTGTTTTAAACGAGAGCGTGAGAGGTAGATGTGAAAATTCGTCTGCATCGAACTCGTAGGGATGGCAGTACAATGTAAAGATTTGGTTTGTTGGCAAACTACGGGCAACACACCATCGAATCGCCGTCCAGGGCAGTAATCGAAAGTACCCACCACCCGCCACTGGCAGTAGACGCCCGAATAGTTTTAAAGTCGCCGCGGGGAATTCCGAAATGGTTTGCCCCGATGGCAATTTCACGCGAACCGGATGGGCTGGCCAATTGGCGCGGCCATTGCGGTAGGTCGGAGACGGAAAAATACTTGAGTCATACCGGAATCCCTCCTCCACCAAAACCTCAAATGGCCAATCGCCAGCCTTTCCCAACGAGAAACAGGGTGCCCGGTAGCCGATAATTTCCTTGCCTATCAAATCCTCCAACATTTTCTTTGAGCGACGTATATCCTCACGGAATTCCGCGGGTGTTTGCTCATAAATATTGATGTGACCGTAGCCATGCGACGCCACCTCATGCCCCTCACGAACCATCCGCTGTATTGTTTCGGGAAACTGTTCTGCAAATTTACCCAAAACAAAACAGGTCAATTTACGATTGGCAGAGGCCATGACATCCAAAAGATGTTCCGTATTGCGCTGGGCGCGGGGATACAGTGGAAGGTTCGGATCGATCGTGGATTGAGCCCAGTCTTCGACATCTACAGAGAGTATTACGGTCATCTCAATTTTTAACTTTTTAAATGTCGAGCGTTATTTTCGATTCGGGTGCGAGATCTACCAACCTAGTCATCCGAGTACCATCATGCAGGCGAATATCCACAGGGACCGCTTTCCAAGGTCGCGGGCCGCCATTGATAATCTGTATGGAATCACCGCTCATCTCAATTTGCACCACTTTCGAGTGCGAACTGATGACGTCTCGCCAATAACAGCCCACAGCGAAAACTGTATTAAAATAGAAGTCACCGTGGAACCCGTTGAGCGTGGAATTCAAGAGTGACTCTGTAATTCTCTCACATACAACTCCATCAAATTGACGCATATGTTGATGCACAAGGATCACAACAGGGATACCCAGGCGATGACCGCGATGTATCCAATACTGCAACATGGCAGCATGCTGGATATGTTGCGGATCGGAGGGATAGCGGGCTGTTATCTCAACAATCGAGGTGCCCATTGGGTGATGGGGAGGAGGTTGTTTCAGTACATTATCGCGGGGGCGAATGTCCGATCCAGTCGCAACCAGACAACCTGCAGCTTCGACGGCCGCTGGAGAGAATTGGTCGTTCCCCCGACCCGGCTTGGCCCATGACTTTGGTTCAAACCCTAACAGATCGCGACACCATCGCGCCGCCTCCGTGATATTGTCTCGTTGGTCAGCAAATGACGACAAGTCATCACCTTGCCAGGGATACTTTCCTTCACCAGGCTTTGCGCCTGCCTTCCAATGATTCCCTTCGGCCCCAGAGGCATCGGTATCATAGTGCAAATGGCCATGATTCCCCAATTCAACAACGTAACGCTTTTCGGAGCGAACAGGATAAGCCGCGTCGTAAACCCATTCCACATTGTCGCGCAACCATTGCACGAACTCGGGAACCTGTCTGCTCCCTCGCGAGACGTGGTAATGGCGAGCCCATTCATCGGCCGATTGTTGATCTAAACTCAAACGAGTTGAGAGATACATGGTTTGCGGCATCGCATACCGCATGCTCAAACCAAATGCGGTTTCCAATCCACCGGCCGTCTGAAATGACGCAGTGTCATGCAAGTCGAAATCGCCTCGCCACGTAAACGTCGCGCGTCGAGCCTCGGGGTAGCGTTTAATTTCTATTGCCGCAACGTCGTTGACACGAATCTGGCGACACCCATCTGCTCTTACAACCAATTGAGATTTAAACCGACTGGAACGCACACAAACGACTATTTCCTGGGACGCCAAACTGGCTGTTGGCCAAATCGTCCATTGAACATTTTCGACACGCCCGACCTCCAATGGCTCCAGTTCCTGTTTCAATTCCCCTTCCACGCGCCATCCCGTGGGAACGTCCAGAGTCACATCAATTTCTGATTGACTTGGCGTCCTGCTATGATTGCCAATTAAAACAGACAGCGAAATGGGACGCCCCACAGGTAAAATCCCTAACTCGTATGTAGGCATTCGGGATACAAACGGCCCATCCAGATTGACACTTAACTGTGGGTGTAAGCCGGGCGCCGGAAAGCGCCTGGCATTATCGGCAGACTCAGATGGAGAGGTTCCACGTAGCCCCCGCGTCTCCTGTGTTCCATAAACATTGTTGATTAATCGCCGTTCCCGCGTCACGTTCTCCAATACGAGCAACAAATAACCGACCGCAATCAATGCGGCCAACTCCAGCGAGCCACTCCCGATTCCCAAACAGAGTAAAGCCACAACCAAAATGGCAGCCTCTAAGGTCCAACGACTCAGCGGCGTTCGTTTCTCCGCGGTTTCTAGGAGAACATTGGCCAGATACATGACAATGCCAATACGGTACGGCGCGAGCCCGAGACAACGGCCGAGCGTCAGCGTCAGCAGCAACCCGGCGCCGACAATCACCAAAATTATATCGAAAAATGTCATGACAGATTAAGTGGATCCCATACGGGCACGTCACTCAGTCTTCTCTCGGCCATTGCCTCGAGCACCCTGGCATAACGATCTAAAATCACTTCTTGTGTCAGATGTTCTGTTATAAATCGATGCCCCGCCTGTCCCATTGCAACCAGTTCCTGAGGATGATCGGCAGCGTGGCGAATTAAATCTGCCAGGGCGTGATGGTCCAAACTGGAAACAACACGACCGGCTTTTTCGCGTTCAATCAACGAGCGCTGCAGACCGTCCATCGCCCCGAGTATCGGTTTCGATGCCCCCATATAATCGATCAGTTTATTTTCAAAATAGATGTGAATCAGGGGACTTTTGAAGAGCGTCATCAATGCGACATCGGCGCCTGCAAGAATAGCGGGGATGGTTGATTTTGGTACCGCATCATGAAAGCGAATATTTGTCAAACCCATTGAGCGGGCCAAATCGATTGCGGCGGATTTTGTTTGGCCTGAACCAAATAGATTCAGTTCAATATCGGTTCGATCTGTCAGCAACTGAGCTGCTCGAACGAGCACATCCACCGCCGTGACCTCGGTATGCGTGCCGGCATAGACCCCTACAAACTTTCCGTTCCAACCGTATTTTTCGCGTATAGCTTCGCGATTTTCCGCTGCACCCTTAAACGCGTCGGCGCGATAACCGTTGGGAAATAAATCGATCTTGTCCGGGGAGATTCCTTTACCTATCAGTTCCAGTTTAATACCGGGAGTTAAACTGACCAGCCGATCGGCACCGCGATAAAGCTTTCGAGCAAGCCATTCCAATGGCGCCGCTTGATACTTCTTAACGGCACCTTTGACCACCAAGGCATCCGGCCACAAATCACGCAATTCCATCAAAAATGGGACACGCCAGCGTCTGGCCAAGCGATAGGCAGCGTAACCACCAAACAAGGGTTGAATGGTTGCCATGACGACGTTGGGTTTCGCTAGCCGGCGCCCAAATCGATGTGCCTTCCATGCGAAGCGAACGTAAGTAGCCAGACGATTTCGCAAGCTGGCCCTCAGATTGCGGGGTGAAACCAATCGATGGACCCGAACAGAGCCCCCCGAGGGATCAACCCAGTTTTCTGGTATTTCGTCTTGCTCGTTATAAGCATTGAAATCGCAAGCGATCACATCAACCGAATGTCCTCGCGCCGCCAATGTCCGGACCAATTGACGAGGTTGTTCTGGACCAGGAGCATCCGCACCAGGATAGAATTGATGTATGTAAATAATTTTCATAAGTCGATCATTCCGAGTTGATCAGAAACCGCTAAACAACGTTGGGAATCGATTTGCGATTTAATTTGTTAACCCGTCGGTCGAGCTCGTCTGGTATCATTTTTTCGCTGAAAACCACGTCCAAACCGATAAGCCATTTGACGGGGTGAACATAGTGTTCGCAGCGATTCGATCAGATAGCACATCGTTGGCCCTGGATCGTCCAGTCGCTCGATGTAGTACGTCAGATTCTTACCGAAGAATCGAAAAAAACTTGGTTCCGCACGCCATCTATCTTGAGAATTTAAAAACCACATTAGGTCACCAACCAGAAATCGGGCGTATCGGCCCTCCTGATATTGATTAACGGGTTCGGCGTTGCCTGTACTTGCCAATTGATACATCAACCACGGAAAATCGACGCCTGCGAACAAATTCACGACCAACGACTCAGGAAACCTGGGATTGCATTCCATTAGCTTGGCTACGCCATCTCTGGGATCAACTATAAAATCAAAATCTGCAAACCCAAACCAACCTAGCTCCTTAATAACTTGGAGTACCGCGTGTTCAATCTCCGCATGCTTTTGTGAAACGATTAATGTGCTTGACCCGCCATTAACGGGGAAGTATCGAATCTTGCGGCAAACAAACAGCGCTAAAGGTTGACCATCTCGTCCCACTACAATGTCAGCCTTAAGTTGATCTCCGCCATCGGGAATCCACTCTTGCAAGTGTGATGGCCCCCATTTCTCCACTATCGACTGATAGGAACTTAACAAACTTTCCCTATTCTCAACCATTGTGATACCGCGAGCGCCGGCACTAATATTAGGTTTGATTAGAAGAGGGAATTTAGCATCTTCACAAATTTGCTCAATCGACATTTCATCAGGAAACCAAGTTTCAGGGCAGGGTACTCCAGCCCTGATTGCGCATTTCATCATTGAACTTTTATCACGAGCCGTGGCAAATGCGGATTTTCGTGGTAGCGCAACTTTCATGCCTGAGTCTTGCCACAAATTTTCATGATCTAAAAGGGCGGCAATGTCAAAATCAGAGACAGGAATCACTGCATCGAAATGTTCAATTCGTTGGAGTTTTGCCAACGACGCAGCAAATTGTGCGGGGTCATTCTGAGGCGAAGGCACTAAATATCGCTTTGTGGCAAAACGAGACCATTTAGCTAACGCAAGTCGAGTGTCTGCTGCAACATGAACTTGCAAGCCTCGTTGTGCCAGTGACCGAACCGACGCCAATGCGGATTTCGATGCTCCATCTGTAACGAGTAACTTTGAAATTGATCCACTTTGGCTTCGTTGTACGTTCATACTAACATTTTTTACGGAAACGTTTTGCTATTATATCATGATCGAAAAGAAGTTTTTTTTGCTAAGCAGACGACATGTCTAATTTGAAAACAGGCTCTTATTAAACTTGGAAAGGTGTATTTACAGGGATTGTTAGAAACACAGATATTTTCGAAGTGTCATGCCCTATCATACCGAACAATTTGTCTTTTTCGTGAACATGGGATACGTTCGGGGATGTCGTATTCTGTACACATTGGAATTCCCCAAGAAAAACCAATGATTCACGCAAAATCCTGCGAAACAGGCGTGCGTCTTGTTCCACCTTCAAGGGGGATCTTACAGATTAGAATTAAAATATCGTTCGGTCTCCAACCTTCATTTGTTGTTTTTTTGCTTTAGTTTGCATCGAGATTTTTACCGTCTCCAATCGTATGTGATGATGATCCCTGCGCCAAAAAATAGCGCTCGAAGTATCGATAGGAAATCCCCGCAACAACAATTGTTAAAAAAATAAGCAGCAATTGATAAGCTATTGACGAAATAATGAAATGCAAAGGGGGTTTGAATTCTTGCCAAACAAAACGTAACGCATAATCGACATAAATGTGATACATATAAAGACCGTAAGAAATCTTGCCTAGATAGGTAAACGGTTGTCGCTCCAAATTAATCAAAGGGTTATTCAATGATGATACGTTTATAAAAATGCACCCATAAGCAAATGCTAAAATGATTTGCAACACGTTTGACGAGATAGCAGGGATTCCCACCAAAAAGTAACATAATACAAATGCCAATAGGGAGAATTGGCCGATTGAGGTAGCCCAAAATGATTTAGAATACCAATCCAACTTGAAATACAGGACGTAGCCGAACAAGGCTCCGATGGCCATATTGCAGAATTGCAATGTTTTAAAAAAAGCCGCTAATTGCGAATCGATATATTGAGGAAGAATTTCATTGGAAATGAAGTGCCAAAAAGTCGTAAATATTACTGCACCTATAAGCAACAAAAGTAGATTTTTTGAAAAAAATTTA
>JBGSIY010000632.1:0-9624 GCA_041742275.1 Pirellulaceae bacterium
TGGCCGTTCCCGCCGTCGGTTTACTGGATTGTCAGGATAAAAAAATCATGAATTGGTTTCCGCGAATGTTGCCCTGGGAATATGGAGTGCGCAATTTAGCGCGGCGGCCGCTGCGCACTTTGTTAACTTTAGCAGCATTGGCGATTGTCGTGCTCTTGGTTTTTGTGGTTGTCGGCTTCATTCGAGGTTTGGAAAGATCGTTGAGCACAAGCGGAGATGCCGATGTCGTGCTGGTTTATTCCATCGCCGCCGAGGAGAACATCGAGAGTTCATCGATCAATGCGAGTGTCCCCGCGTTGGTGGGCGCGAGCGTGAGGGGTACCTTCAGTCGGTTTGGTGTCGAACATATCTCACCCGAACTGTTCATGGGGACGAAGGTTCAATTCGGAGCTGATTTGCAGGTGGGTTTTGGATTGATCCGTGGTGTTTCCGATCGAGCACCGTTGGTGCGGCGGAAAGTGCGATTGACTTCGGGGCATTGGCCGCAGATGGGTGAAGTGATGGTAGGAAAATTGGTTGGTGCGAAATTAGGGGCACCCAACCAAGATCTGGCGGTGGGCCAAACGATTCGATTTGAGGGGAGAGACTGGAAAATCAGTGGCGAATTTGTGGCGGAAGGAGGCGCGTTCGAATCCGAGATTTGGTGTCCCTTGGAGTCATTTCAAACGGCAACGCAGCGACAAGATTTAAGTTTGGTTGCTTTTTTGCTTGCTCCCGAGGCTAAAGTGGCTGAGCTGCAGATGTTTTGCAAACAGCGAACAGATTTAGAGATTCGAGCACAACGGGAAACCGATTACTACGCGACGTTGCAACAACATTATGGCCCGATGAAAGTCTTGGCATGGATGGTTGTGGGGCTCGTTTCTGGTTCGGGTGTGTTTGCGGGTTTGAACATGATGTATGGGGCTGTCGCGGGCCGGGTGCGGGAGATTGCGACCCTGCAGGCCTTGGGGTTTCGTCGCCGCGCTATCTTGATAAGTTTGGTTCAAGAGGGGATCCTCCTTGCCCTGAGCGGCTCGTTGATAGCGGGCTTCATTGCTTTGGTTGTGATCAATGGTTTACCGATGCGATTCACGATGGGCGCTTTCGCCTTGAGAATCGATGGGGTCGCCATCCTGATTGGCAGTGGCGTGGGGTTATTGTTGGGGGGATTGGGGGCGTTGCCTCCGGCGATGAAGGCCTTGAGGGCTTCTGTCGCCACGAGTTTGAAAGCGATTTGATGGTCTATACGAAATGGTTTGAGTCTGATTTTGTTATCGATAGTTTTTTACGAAGGAAAATAATTGTGTCACAGCGAATGAATTTAATTGCCTTGATTAGTTTGGGGATGTGGTGTGGGACCGCGATGGTTGGTTGCAACAGTTCGGAAACGGCTACAACCGGCGGTGCAGCAAACAAAGCCACCGAATTAGGTCAACAATACGTCGAATCTTCCGAGCCCGCAGGTGCGATCTCGGTGGGAGCGGCTCGGTCCCCTTCAGCGACGGCGGGTCCGATCGTATTGGTGGGGCGGATCGGTGGGTCGAAGGAACCCTTTGTGGAGGGCATGGCCGCGTTCACAATTGTGGACGAAAAAGTTCCCTTTTGTGCACCGGAAGAGAATTGCCCTACACCCTGGGACTACTGCTGCCAACAAAATGAAGTCAAGAAAAATATCGCCATGGTAAAAATTGTTGATGACCAGGGAAACGTGGTTGCTTACGATGCCCGCGAACTCGTTCATGTGGCAGAACTAAATCGGGTTGTTGTCACGGGGACGTCGGAGACTGACGACCAAGGGAATTTGACCGTGCTGGCACGCACTGTTTTCATCCACCCGACACATTAGGAACTGTCCCGTAACAAAATCCTGTTTTTTAAATTAGCCGGAGTGCGCTAGCACCCGGTTTTAATGGGAACCGGACGCTAATGCGTTCCGGCTGATCCGGGAACTTATTTCCGGACAATTCCTTATTCGACATTACTGGCGGGTAATCCAATGACAAAACCACAAATGGATCTTTCTGGATTGACTTTAGACCGAAGACCTCCGGTGCGAGAGGCGACAGGTTCAATGGGTCGACGTTGGGGCAAATATGGTTTGCCTGTGAGTTTAGTGCTCGGTTTCGCAGGTTTATTGGCCGCTGCCGTGGGACACAATTGGTGGCCCGCCCTGCCAGTGAAAGTCATGCCTGTCATGCTGATTCAGTCGAACACGGCTCGCGCCGAGACGCCCTTGTTTCAAGCGGCTGGCTGGATCGAACCTCGTCCGGCAGCCGTCAGCGTTACCGCGTTGACATCGGGCGTGATCGCAGAACTATTTGTGGTCGAAGGGCAAACCGTCGCGGCTCAACAGCCTATCGCTAAATTGGTCGATGTGGATGCGGAGTTAGCATTGAGGCAAGTGCGGGCGAATCGGGCGATTAAGATCGCGCAGTTACAACGGGCCGAAGCGGAACTTTCGGCTTCTGTGATGCGATTAAAAAATCCGGTTCATTTGACGGGGCCGTTAGCGGATGCCAATAGCGAGCTGGCGAAGATCGAGACCGAGAAGCAACAGTTGCCTTTTCTGATCGAGTCAGCCAAGGCCAAATTGAAATTCGCTGAGAGCAATTTGCAGGGGAAGCGACTTGCCGATCAAGCAGTATCACAGCGGCTGCTAGAACAGGCCGAGAGCGATTTTTCAGCCGCGGAGTCCACGTTGAACGACCTGTTGCAACGTGGGCCCAATTTGGAGCGACAAGCTGTTGAGCTGCAAAAAAAAGTGGAATCAGCTCAGTCTCAATTGACGTTGTTGGTTGAGGAGAAACGCCAGGAACAAGAAGCTCAGGCTCAAGTGGCCATCGCCCGAGCCATGGTTGACGAGGCAAACTTACAGGTGGAACAAGCGGAATTGAATCTGACGCGCACGCTGGTTCAAGCCCCCTTTGCCGGGAGAATTTTACGCGTGCATGCCCTTCCGGGGTCGCGGGTGACCGCCGGAGATTCGGGGAGTGGTGCCAATTTCAATGCGATTGTGGAGATGTACAATCCGGAGCAATTGCAGGTCCGCGCCGATGTGCGCTTGGAGGATGTTCCCCGCGTGCAACCGGGTCAAAAGGTCGAGGTTCGCACGGCGGCCTTTGGTGAGGTTATTGTTGGCGAAGTCTTGCAGGCGACGAGCAATGCGAATATTCAAAAGAATACACTCGAGGTCAAAGTGGCTTTGATTCAGCCCCCACCTAGCATTCGACCCGAGATGCTGGTCACGGCGACTTTTCTTGCTCCACAATCCGAAGTGTCCGACAATCTCAGCACCCCGATCCAACGAATCATGATCCCCCAGCGATTGATCGAGAGTTCGGAATCAGGCAGCGCTGTGTGGATCGTGACCAGCGAGGGGAGGGCGGAACGGCGTTCCATCGTGTTGGGGTCGGCGGTCGATGCCGATTTGATGGAAGTCATCGAGGGACTCGATCCCACTGACAAACTGATCTCTAGCGGTAGCGAGTCTTTGCGTTCCGGGGAACGCGTGACAGTGATCGGCGAAGATCAAACTTTGGGAGTTGACTGACGGATCTTTCTTCGACGGGGCTGTTTGCCAAAGGGTCTGTTTGCGACAGGGCGGTCGGTGAGGTTCGATTTTCAGTTTTAGAAAAGGTATCAAAATGACATCTCAGGCAACGTCATCTCAGGATGGGTCAACGAAACCGGCTGTCGAGTTGATCGGCGTCACGAAGTCGTTTCGCAAGGGGGATGAAACGATCACGCCCTTAAACCAAGTCGATTTACGGATTGCGACAGGGGAATTCGTTTCGTTGATGGGGCCGAGTGGCACTGGGAAAAGCACGTTATTAAATCTTGTCAGCGGGATTGATCGTCCCGATGCAGGACAAATTTTTGTGGATGGTCAAGAGATCTCCTTGTTGTCTCGCGGTCGATTGGCGGACTGGCGCGCCGCGAATCTGGGCTACATCTTCCAAACTCACAATTTGATTCCGGTGTTAACCGCTTATGAAAACGTGGAACTGCCCACGTTGTTGTTGCCAATCACCGCCCGCCAGCGCCGCGAGCGCGTTCAATTGGCTTTGGAACTGGTCGCGTTGACCGATCGTGCGCAACACTATCCTCGGCAACTTTCGGGAGGCCAAGAGCAACGTGTGGGCATTGCCAGGGCGATCGTAGCGCATCCGAAAGTGGTTGTCGCAGACGAACCGACGGGGAGTTTGGACGCGGAAACAAGCGAGCAAATCCAAGTTTTATTGCAGCGCCTGAATCGAGAATTAGGCATGACCCTGTTGATGGTCACTCATGATCCCGACGTCGCGGCCATCGCTTCCTTGCAATTACGGCTGGACCACGGGAAGTTTCGTGCGGTTGCTCCCCAGGTGGTTCCGGTTGGACAGGAGTCAGCATGTTGATGTTTCGTTATGTGTTAAAAAATTTGTGGCGGCATCGAGCCAGGACACTGTTGACGTTGTCTGGTGCGGCGGTTGCCATGTTCGTTTTTTGTTTTGTAGGAGCCATTCAAGAGGGCCTGCATCGATTGGTTACGGGAAGAGATGCCGATCGCGTGTTGATCGTTTTTCAAGAGAACCGCTTCTGCCCATCCAGCAGTCGATTGCCACTGGATTACGCCGAACAAATTCGCAAGCTTCCCGAGGTCAGTGAAGTCATGCCGATCCAAGTCTGGACCAATAATTGTCGCGCGAGTCTGGACGTCGTGGTCTTTCATGGAGTGCCACCGCAACAACTGCGAGGAATGCGGCCTTTGAAAATGTCGGAGGAGGAATGGCAGGCGTTTGCCGGCCGCCGCGATGCGGCCATTGTGGGACGCAACGTGGCACAACGCCGAGGGCTCAAGGTGGGGGGCGTGTTTTCAATTGGAGAGATCACGGTCACGATCGCCGGGATCTTTGCATCGGAAGTTCCCTCGGAAGAAAATTTGATTTACACCAGTCTGGATTTTTTGCAGTACACGCAAGGGGCCGATGCCGTGGGGCTGGTGACTCAGTTGGAAGTTCTACTGAGTGACAATGCCGACGCCGATAGCGCCGCAACTGCGATTGATGCTGCCTTGCGATTGGGGCCGGTCGCCACGGCAACGCGGCGCAAAGGTGCTTTTCAGGTTAGCACCATGTCGGATCTCGTCGATATGATCCGTTTTTCGCACTGGCTGGGTTATGCTTGTGTCGGGCTGGTGTTGTCGTTGTTGGCAACGACGACTGTGATGTCGGTTCAAGATCGCATAAAAGAATATGCCGTCTTGCAAACGATTGGAGTTCGTCCGTCAGGGACGTTGAAATTGGTATTGGCCGAGAGCACGCTGCTGTGCTTGACCGGTGGGGTGACTGGGACTCTGGTGGCGCTGGGGTGTTTGGCTTATGGCGGTTTGGCCATCGGCGCGGAAGGCGTGTCGATTGCCTTCCAGCCGTCACTCAGTCTGGCCATCACGGGTGGGTGGGTATCGTTGGTGATTGGGGTGGTGGCCGGGATCGCCCCCGGACTGCAAGCCGCCTCGATCCCCTTGGTCCAAGCCCTGCAAGAAAAAGCATAAGGTCTCCCTTCAGCGCTTCCTAGTTCGCAGGCTCTGTTTGGGAATGCACGGTCGAGGCACTGCCACATGAGTTCCGCGATATGATCGCCGTGTCGCGACCACCGCAGTCGGGAGCCTGCAAGTCAGGTGGTTACTAGGCGGATCCCAGTAACCAGAAAATAACAACACGACACCAGTTATCTCCCCAAGAAACCGTTGCGATCAAGCTCAACGTTATTTGTCATCGGATCGCGCAGGCGGTTGCTGCGAGAAGTACTTGTCGATGATCCATTGTGGCTGCCAGCGATCCGGCTGGCGGGCGCGATCTGACAAATCGATTTCCAGCGGCTGCGGGTCGGTTGTCGTGAGTGGTAACGTGTCACCCATCTCTTGTTGCCATGTTTGCAACGCTTGAGTCAGCGTGGCAATGCGTTCCCCATGTTCGGGGTTTCTCGCGAGATCATTTTGCTCGTCGGGATCTGTTTTTAAATCGAACAATTGGATGTGGTTGCGTTCGGGATAGACAATCATTTTCCATTGGCCGGTACGGATGCCACGCATCAATTGGCGATAGGCAAAACCCAGTTGCTGCCGACCGGGTTGTTGCAGATTTTGAATCAAGGGCAGGAAACTACGACCATTGACTTGTTCGAGGGGAGGTGCTGCGGCAATCTCCAGTATTGTCGGGCCGATGTCTAGTAAATAGGTCAACGAGTCTGTGTGACTATTGGCTGGCACACCGGGTCCTGCCACAATCATCGGACTGCGGATGGAGTGTTCGTACAAACTCTGTTTTCCCAGCAGGCCATGACTCCCCAGGGCCAATCCATGATCAGAAGCGAACAGAATATAAGTGTTTTCCCACTGCCGAGTCTCCCGCAGGGCAGCAAAAATGTGGCCGATCTGTTCGTCCATATGCGAGATCATTCCGTAGTATTCGGCCAGCTGCTGTTGGATGGTTGCCGGATCACGCGGCCAGCCCGCCAAAACTTCATCGCGCAAAATCATTTCACCATTGTTGAAAGGATGTTGGGGCAAAAAATTTCTGGGAACGTCGGGAAGTTGGTTGTAATATTTTTCTCGAAAGGGCTCGGGTGGTTGTCGCGGATCGTGTGGAGCCGAAAAGCAGACGCTGGCAAAAAAAGGACGGTCATCCTCTCGTTCGCGGATGAAATTTACTACTCCTTTGGCAAAGAGCTCACTAGAGAATTCCGTTGTGAGTTCATTGGGCGTTAGTTTGCCTTGTCGCAATTGGCTGGTTTTGACTTGAGTATGATCGCACATTCCCCCTTCGAATATGTTGTTCCCGGTTTCGAACGATCGCAGGAGGGCAGGGCGGCCATTATGCCATTTGCCAGTATGGAAAGTTTCGTAACCCGCCTCTTGCAATCGTTGGGGGAACGTGACAATCCCGTCGAGGTTATCGGGAGAGCGGGTCCACGATCGCGCTGAGAATAACATCGCGCGGCTGGCGATGCAAACGGCGCCATTGGAACCTCCCAAATTATAATTGCCATGAAAGCTCAGTCCCCGCCGGGCCAGCGAGTCGAGATTGGGCGTATCAATCTGATCATTTCCCCAGGCACCGAGTGTATCTGCACGTTGATCATCGCTGAAAATCAAAATGATATTCGGCCGTTCATGAGCCGCCGCGTGGTTGGTATCTAGATGGATAATCAGAAAATGAATGACCAGAAGAAAGGTGACGAGGAAAGCCCGTCGGTTTAATCGTTGTATTATCACGTCTTTAGACCTCGTTTTCGAGTGAACATTTAAAGAGCTTTTCGTATTCGGTTGTCGGATTAATAACCTATTGTATGACGGCCCCCGCGGCAATGCGAACGCGCTCGTGCCCCGAAGGCGAGAAGGTGCGTGGCGTTTGAAATGTGTTTAGTCCCGAAGGGACGGCATGATGTAGCCACGGGCGCGAGCCCGTGGGCTCCGAGCACGGCAGAGAATCTAGCCCCGAAGGCGAGAAGGGGCATGGCGTTTGAAATGTGTTTAGTCCCGAAGGGACGGCATGATGTAGCCACGGGCGCGAGCCCGTGGTACGAGAGCGCTAGGGATAGTCTAGCCCTGAAGGGGCGAAAGGTCGGTTCGTTTGATGGACGGGTGGCGTCAATGGGTTCGAGCAGGTCGAGAGCCCGGAGATACCTTTCGTCCCGTTGGGACTTTGGGGTGCGTTAGGACGTTTTTTCCATGGGCTGGCGCCCCTGGCTACATCCTTTCGTCCCGTTGGGACTTCGGGTGCGTTACTACGTTTGTTCCATGATTTGGTCCCGTTAGGACTTAATTCGTGTGGTGGCGTTTGAAATGTGTTTAGTCCCGAAGGGACGGCATGATGTAGCCACGGGCGCGAGCCCGTGGGCTCAGAGCACAGCAGAGAATCTAGCGCTGAAGGGGCGAAAGGTGGAATTGTTTTTGCTCATTCTCATTCTGATTCTGACTGACTCAAATGACAAAACGACAAAAAACCGTTGACGATGGCTTGTTAATCGCCTAGGGTGAAAGAAGACGGAGGGGCCTGTCGAATCAAAAACGGTGGGGTCTCCAGATGATCGAATGCGTTTGGCGGTAGAGATTCGGCTTCCGAGATGAAGCCGAATTGACATTCTCTGGATGAATAGGGAGCAGTTAATATGTTTTCCGATCAAAGCATTACAATTCCAACGCCTTACAAGCTGTGGTTGTTTCAATACCTCCCGTGCTGCTTTCTATTTGCGTCCGTAGTTTTAGAATTCCACTATTGAAGGTGATTTATGAAACTCTACTTTCCGTTCTTAATACGAAGGGCTTGTTTTGCAGTGACGTTTTTGTCATTGGCCTTGATTTCAAACAATGGCGATTGTCAAAGTACCGATACCGTGCGTGATATCACTGCTCAGGCGCGACAAGCCTGGCACGATTATCGAGTCGCGCTTGCCAGCGATTCAAATGAATTTAAAGAAATAAGGATTAAGAGCCCCCAATTAGAAACAGGCAACGCGGAGGAGACCGTCCGCAGGTTGGCCAAAGGTAACTTGCGTATCAATCAGTCTTTTATCGGCCCAGGAATCGAGGCAGAATCGGGTAAGATCCAGTCCCAGGTGACGGCTTGGAATGGGCAGTACGCCTTTTATTTGAAACTACTGGCCAATGGAGCAAAGGATCTTGGATGGCTGTCAGCCATGCCAGACTTGGGCAAATTAACTACCGAAAGTCGCCCAGGAATTCAGGAAGAGATGGACCACCAAAAGTTGATTCTCTTGCAGCATGTGCAGGACGAACGCTTGTTCTGGATGAGCCCATTTACGTTTGAAGAGTTTCTCGATGATTATGCCGAATTATTCCAAGACGTTTCCGTGCGGGAGGATAACCGTCTGGGAAAGATTTTTCAAATCGACTTTTCCGGTACGCGAATCAATCGTGGTCGTGAGGTGGAGATGTCGGGAAGACTTGAATTAATGGCCGATTATTTTATGCTGCCCGTCCTAGTGGAAGTATCTCTTGGGGTAGGCGAAAATGCCCAGCCTCTCTCACGATGGGAAGTAGAATACCCAAAAGAATTAGTTGGGGATTGGATTCATGGTCCCTACTCCGTTCGTTTCACGTCCAATTCGGGAAAAGTCGAACGAGTCGCTGATGTTCGCCCTCTCAAACCGTCTGAGATCCGCGAACTAGAATCGGCTACCCGTCTGACCCATTACGGAATGAAAGAGCCGGAGGGATTCGAGCGTCCCACTCCCTAGTGGATATGGCTTCTTAGTTTTGCCGGAATGCTGGGCATCACATGGGTGATTGTCCGTTCCTATCGAGTCCGACTGGCAAACCAATGATCGCTGCGTGAGGCCCATCAAGTCAGAATAAGTTCAGTTTGGACGATGTGATTCGTGCAATCCACAAATGGCATCTGTGGAAAACATGCCAAGTGACAGGTGCGCTTTCCTATCCTGAAATCCCTTCGGGATGGGGGGCACCGCAGGAAATCCCTCTGGGATGATTGAGGCTCTATTGATCGGGCCCTTATCGCCTACTTCAATAATGAGACTTGGTACCTTGGATTTCTATGTGGCGCCAGTCATTTCTATGACCGTTCCCCTATCAACCGACCGGGTGAACATCAATTCGATGGAGCATTGGATGAGAACTGC
>JBGSIY010000633.1:0-9011 GCA_041742275.1 Pirellulaceae bacterium
CCGAAAATCCAGGGTTAGGCGTTTGGGAAACCAGCCAAAGAGCCTGGGGGTAGGACAGGATGCGTGGCAAACCCTGGCTTCATTCATTAGGATAGGGGCCTAGATACGGCCACAACAATCCAGTGCCGCTTTTTTTTAAGAATTGGATCAAACATGATGAGATTGCTGTATTTGTCTGGCCTAGTTTGGTTTGCGTGCGCTTGCGTGGGTCCAGCTTATGGGATCATACAGGAGAAGCAGACTGAATATACATCTCAAGACCTTTGGAAGGCGGCGCGAGTTGGCGACGCGACGCGGGTGGTCGAGATTCTCGATAGTGGAATTGAAGTGGACGCAAAGACGAATTACCAGGCGACAGCGTTGGCGTTTGCTGCCGAACGGGGTCATTTAGAGGTCGTGAAATTGTTGGTTGAACGGGGGGCGGATGTCAACAATCGCGATACATTTTATAACGCCTCCCCGTTGTCCTGGGCGGTGATGGGTCCCCATCCGGAAGTTGTCGCGTTCCTGAAGGAACATAATGCGGAGCCGAGTTTTGGCAAGGCACAGGGGCCTGCTCCTGCGGCCAAAGAAGACGGAGAAGAAGAAACGCCGGAGCCGCCCGAATTTCAACCGAGTTCAATGGAGGCCCTCCTGGCAGATCGCCAATTTGCATCAGAGAACTGGCCGCAGTTTCGCGGCTTGGGCTCGCGGGGGATTGCTGATGGGCAGGGTTCCCCGATTCAATGGGATGTGACCACAGGCCTAGGCGTGGCCTGGAAAATCGACTTGCCAGGTTTGGGACACTCCTGTCCCGCCATTTGGGGGGACCGTATTTTCTTGACGACTGCCATTAGCAGTGCCAATAACGATTCAATTCAAATCGGCAACTATGGCTCCGTCGATTCTGTCGATGACGATTCGGAACATGAGTTTCGGGTCATGGCCATCAGCAAACAAAATGGCGAGGTGTTATGGCAAGAGACTGTCCACAAGGGCGTTCCGCGAGTGAAACGCCATCTGAAGTCAACCCACGCTAACCCGACTGTGGCCTGCAACGAACAATACGCGGTAGCTTTTTTTGGTGCCGAAGGTCTCTATTGCTTCAACCATGAAGGTGCCTTGCAATGGAAAATCGACATGGGCGACATGAATAGCGGTTGGTTCTATGACCAAGATTACCAATGGGGCTTTGCGGCATCCCCCGTGATCCATGAGAACTTGGTGATCATCCAGTGCGACATCCAGGAAAACTCTTACATCGCCGCCTATGATTTGGCGACAGGAGCAGAAAAATGGCTTACAAAAAGAGATGAAATCCCGGGTTGGTCAACCCCCACTTTGTATCGCGATGGAGACCGTACTTTGGTCGCCACCAACGGAAGCCGGGGCATTCGTGGTTACGACGCCGAGAATGGAGAAGAAGTCTGGACCTTTGAGGCGCAGAATTCTGAGATCGTCGCTCCGACTCCCTTGGTTTCGCAAAACAAGATTTTAGTGACGGCGGGTTACTCGCCAATCATGCCCATTTATGCGATCAGCGTAACGGCTCGCGGAAAGATTGAGTTAGCCGAAACGGATAACAACAATGAACAAATTCCCTGGGTCCATCGGCGAGGTGGGCCTTACATGCCCAGTCCCATTGCCTACGGTGATTATTTTTATGTCTGTAGTAATACTGGGATTGTGACATGCTACCATTTAAATAGTGGAACTCAGGTTTACAAAGAACGGTTGAAGGGTAATTCGACTTTGAGTTTTGTTGCTTCGCCAATTGCGGCCGATGGAAATATTTATTTTGTCAGCGAAAACGGGCAAGTCGTGATAGTAAAAGCCGGCCCCGATTTTGAGCAACTCAGTGTGAACCCCACGGAGATGAATGTCCTGTCGACTCCCGCCATTTCAGCCGGCCGACTCTACATTCGCGGACAAAAATCATTGCTGGCCTTGGAGCAACCCGCAGAAGTGCCCCAGGCCTCGCCCGTTGCTCCTGTCGATCGGCAATAACATTTTCATCGCCCATCGGGAAAAACCGTACGCGGGTCGGTTTTTTGAGCGTGGGGAGCCATGGCGATTCTGCGGAAATCCAGCAGCACTAATTTAAATTACTAAGAAGGACAAGCATCAATGACAGAGCCCCGATTTATTATGATTGGTGGGTTCCTGGGAGCAGGAAAGACGACCACCATCTCCCGTTTGGCGAGTCGTTTTCAGGGCCAGGGGAAACGGGTCGGCATTGTGACTAATGATCAAGCCACGGATTTGGTTGATACGAACATTTTACGTTCGCAGGGCTTTGACGTTGGTGAGGTTGCGGGTGCTTGTTTTTGTTGCAACTTCAACGAATTAACAAGCACGGTGGAGCAGCTGGGAAAACAAGAACGCCCGGAAATAATCTTGGCCGAACCCGTAGGAAGTTGCACCGATCTGGTCGCAACGGTGATCCGCCCGATGCAAGAAATCTATGAGCAGAAACTCGACATCGCTCCTTATGGCGTCATTCTCAAACCGAGTCATGGCATCAAGATTCTTAGGCGACAAGGCAAAGGCGGATTTTCGCCACAGGCCGAATACATTTTTCGCAAACAAATCGAAGAAGCTGATTTTGTGATTGTGAACCGAATAGATGAACTAGCAACAGAAACGATCGAAGAATTGACCCAGCTCCTGGACAGTGAGTACCCTGGCCGCCCGATGATTCGAATGTCAGCGAAAACAGGCGAGGGTTTCGATGCCTTTTGTGAATACTTGGATCTCCCTGGACAGTTTGGCCGACGGTTGATGGATATGGATTACGATGTTTATGCAGCCGGTGAAGCCGAATTAGGTTGGTTGAATAGTCAGTTAATTTTGTCAGCTGACATTTCCTTTGATTTAGATCAGATTCTCATGTTAATTCTGCAAGACTTGCAGCAAGAATTCGCGATGGTCCAGGGGGAAACGGCTCACCTCAAAGCCATCGGTTTATCGGAGGGATACTATGCCGTAGCAAACCTCGTGAGTAGCGACTCGGTGCCGCAACTTTCGTTGTCTTCCCAATGCCAGACGAAGACAGCCAATGTGGTGATCAATGCGCGCGTCGCCATTTCACCTGAACTGTTGACAGAAATTGTTTCCACAGTCATCGGGCGTATTGCTGAAAAAATCCAAGGAACGGCCGAAGTTTCGGCGCTGCAGAGTTTTCGACCCGGACGCCCCGTTCCCACGCATCGGATTGTAAGCCCGAAACCCTAACGCGTCATCCAAAGTGTTTTGACAATTAGCCGTGGGCGGCACGGAACGGCGTTGGCATTCGTTATGAAGGAACGCTGATACAGAAGATAACCGGAAACTCTGCCGTCTCTCAGGCATGGACATGAATCATAACTCAGCCTCTCTCGCGATTCTTCGCCACGCCTGTTGCCTGAAGAACACTGAGCCTGTGCACTAAAAGACGCAGAGCCGTATTCGATCGATGGGTGGCACCGTTGTGGGGATGTTTGGGTATCTGTCGGTTTCAGGAGTCGTTGGCGGAAGGTCGTTGGGGCGGCTCTCGCTGTTATGTTTTTTATGGCACATCAGCAGTCGGATCATTTGGCTCGGGTAGTCATGCCGGAGACGGAAAGTTTGCCATCGATTATTTCAAACTGCTGGAGTAAAAGTTGTGCTCCGTCGTCATGGAGGGTAATCGAACGAGGCAAGTCGCAGAGGAGAACTCGCCCATCATCGCTATCTACCCAGAAACTACTGATGTTTTGCTTGGCTACGACTTGGCGAATTAAGGATTCGAACCAACCGACGGGGAGGGGGAGGTTACCCACTTTGAGAGATAAGAAATTCAAGGCGACTTGATTGGGTTTGTCAGTGAGGCTGATTTTGGCCTCAGTCGACAGAACGCCCTGAAACCAACGGTTGGAAACGGCCACGCCAATCCATACTCGTTCGGGCAACAGCTGCAGTCGTGGTTCACTCAAGCCAGCGGGAATCGATGCCGCAAATTTACGCTTCAAATCTTCGGCCAACCATTTGTTGATGGAGGGAGCGGAAAAATCTGCCGACCAGTTCCCTACACGTCGCGTCGCGTTTCGCAATTCCAAAAACTGCTGTTCAAAATCTTCAAGGGGAACGGTTTCCGGTGGCTCGCTGCCAATCAGCGTCGCATAGGAGGTGGGAACGGAGCGAGCGATCCACATCAGTACGAAGAACAACAACGCGGCGAAAAGGCCGGTTAGAAGCATCACCTGCACGATCGTTTTAAGCAAACTTCTTTTCTTCGCTACCACGGTGGACTTGGTTGCTACTGTAGGTTTGGCCATATCCGGACTCGCATTGTGGCTTTAGGGGTGCATTGAATCAATGAAAAATCTTCACTACGTTTCGTCAAATAATTTTTGTCAGTTTTATGTCCAGGGATTTTGAACAAACAATTCTCCGAGCGTAATATACCTGGGAACGGAGAACGAAAATCGGTAACTTCGCTTCGATACTTCGACACCCTGTGATGCTTCGATACCTTGTCAAATCCTCCCGGATCCATTGGGGCATGAGCCCAAATCAACCACCATGCCAAGTGGTTACTTGGATTAGGGGGTGCACGCCAGCCGTTTGGAATCTCGCGCCCAGGGAAGTCGTTTACCAATGAGAATTTTGTAGCGATTTGTTTGGCCACGTGACACCAATTCACAAAACGGCTTTGATCGAGGACAATGCAGCCGACCGAACAAGAGAAGTTTGTCGACCCAACAATCGTTTTTCCAATTCGGCCGGACACTTTTGATTCGTCACTAGTTTTGCGACTCGTTTTGTTGTCGTCAAGATGTTGTTAAATTTCGTGTGCCGAAAGTCTGGTCGATCGTGTGCCGCCCTAGGAAATATTATGCTTTCGTCGCTGTCAGATCGTCACCGCGAACTGCTCCGATCCCTGTGCGATACGTATTGCCCTCAGTTGGAACCTCATGGCGGAGATAATCCAGCTTTTTTTGAGAATCGCGCGGATGACCATCCTCTTGTGGCACGCATCGAGCACCATCTCGGTTTGCTGGAGCCCGGTGAGCTAGAGATTGTGAAACGATTTTTGGATCGTTTGAATTCTCGGGCTTATGGTTTGTTTGTTTCCGGTCGTCCCATTGGATTCCAAAATTTGACCTTGGGGCAGCGAGAGCGGCGGGTCCTGAAACTGTTGTCATGTCGCGATCGTGACATCCGGTGGTTACTGCGATCGATTCAGCGGTTGAGTCTTCAGGGGTCCTATGTGAGCCGAGGAACCAACGGCCAACCGCACCCCACGACCCGGCGAATGTATGAATCGATTGGGTATACCGTCGACAATCAACAGGTTCCGATGGCCGAACCTTTGGTGGTTGCCAAACCGAACGAGGGTCAACGCCGCATGGCTTGTGACTATTTAGTCATTGGCAGTGGTGCGGGTGGGGCCGTAATGGCCGCCGAATTGGCGGAGACGGGCAAGTCGGTATTGTTGGTCGATAGTGGACGGCTGGTGCCACGATCGGAATTGGGACAGTCGGAAGCGACTTCCATTAACGAGCTCTATCAGATGTTTGGGACAGTCGATTTGGGGAGGAATGAAATCTTGATCACCTCGGCGAAAACGTTTGGCGGAGGACCGGTTGGAAACTGGGGGACATGCATCAATCCGCCGCAACAGTTGTTGGAGCAATGGTCGAAGGCGTTTGGATTTAACGATGCTGTATCGGAAGATTTTCAACACAGTTTGTATACGGTTCGTCGCCGGCTGGAGGTCTCGGCAGCAACCAGTCGGTTGAATCGACAAAACCAGTTGTTAAAAAACGGGCTGGAAAAACTGCAACTGAATCCGATTGTCTTGGAGCGTAACGCTGTTGATTGTTCTGGTTGTGACCGCTGTGAGTTTGGTTGCGCCAGCGGGGCTCGACGTGACACGAGACAAACTTATTTGTTGGATGCCCAGCGATTGGGAGTCTACCTATTGCCGCAATGTGAGGTGGTTCGACTAAACGTGTCAGGAAGCCTTGCTCAAACAGCCACGGCCATTTTATCTCGCGAGGGGCAGACAAAAGTCGAAGTCGAAATTCAGTTTCGAAATGTGGTGCTGTGTGCGGGCGCGATTCAGACGCCAGCGATTCTGTGGAGAAGTGGAATTCAGCCGCCGCTGTTGGGGCAGAACCTGCACTTGCAACCTGCGGCGATTGTCAGTGGTACCTTTGATGACCCGGTTGAAGGTTGGCGCGGCCCTGTTCAAACAATGGGTTGCGACCATTTAAGTGACTTAGACGGCCAAGGGCATGGTGTGTGGTTGGAGACCGCGCCAGTTCATCCCGGTTTGGCAGCGTTATATTTGCCGTGGAATAGTGCGCGAGATCACAAACGATTGATGCAGCGACTTCCCTACATTTCGACGGCACTGGTTTTAAATCGCGATACCAGTTCGGGGTCCGTCACTGTCAATGCTCAAGGGCGACCCGTAATTTCCTATTCGCTGAACGCGACAGACAAGTCTCATTTGCAAACGGGCGTGCGTTTGGCGATGGCCGTTTTACAAGGAGCCGGTGCCAGCGAAGTTTTCCCCCCCTATTGGCAGACTCCTGGGTTGCTAGGAGAAGGGTTATCCGTTGAAGAATTCCGGGCAAAAGTGACTGAACGGCTTGGCGACACGCGTAACATACCGGAATTAAAACTGTTTAGTGCCCACCAAATGTCCAGTTGCCGTTTGGCCAACACAGCCACACGCGGTGTCGTCGACCCCAACGGACGGGTTTTTGGCACCAAAAACGTATTTGTCGCCGATGGTAGCGTTTTGCCGACAGCAACCGGGGTTAATCCAATGCTGACGATCACGACCGTCAGCCATTTCCTTTCGCAACGAATCAAGGCCATAACCTAGGGCGGTTCGGGAGGTCGTGTGTTATTCGTCCTGTAATATGGGGAAATAGAGGAACTGCGACTGGCGGCGCAACGTCAAAATTTCTCAATCGCTGCTATTTCGTTTTATATTCGGCAACAATTAGATTTTTTTCCGACTATCTAACTGGAATTGAGCGGAAAACGGTTTTAGAATTGGACTGGCGAAAGCAGTGCGTTTCCCAAGGGAGGGATTTGGACTGTCTAAAATCCGTTTAAAACAAACGCACCTTCGTCTTTGGCGATTGCATTTATTTCGAAATTAAACAGTTGGTACGTACGATGAAGAAGATCGCTTTGAAGAATATCGCATTTTCGGTGTTGATGGTCTGGGCTGTAGGCTGCATTGTGACCTGCATGAGCGGATGTAGTAACGAGGGAGACGCGGGGAGTTCAACCGTCACGAACTCTTCGGCTGCAGGGTCAGGCGACCAACCGGCGACAGGTCAGCGAAATTTGCCTTCCGTTTCGGCACCAGGCGCCGGGCCACAAACTGCAGCAGGTGCAGGGGATATCGAAGGGGGAGCCGGAACTGCAAGTCCCCCTAGCAACGCCAACGCCAATTCAAATTCTAACGAACGAATGATTGGCGGACGTATGCGTCGTTTGCCCGCCGTGGGAGTCCCAGGTGGAGGTAGCTTGCCACCTCCAAGTACTTCACAACCGAACAATTCCGTTGTTTCTGGTGGTATGGCCAATGGACTTTTCCCCCAAGGCGGAGGTGGTGGTACAGCGCGGGGCGTAGCGGGTGGTGGTTCCGTGGGCGGTTCGTTTGCTTCGGTATCCGGTTTCGGAGCGTTGTTCCCCCAGGGATCTGGTGGAGGAAGTGTGGCGAATACCAGCGGAGGTGCAGGCGGCGGCAATACACGTGGTCGCAATCTGCCGCAAGCCTCGGCTCCTGGTTCACCCTCACCCTTCGGGCAGGCACCATCCGGACAGGGTGGGAATGCGAATAGTTCTGGCAATGCTGAGGTCTCGTCGAGTGGTTCTCTTATGGATCAAGCGTCGGCTCTGTTCAAGGCCGGCAAAGAAACTGAAGCAGTTAGAATGTTGTACGGTCACATGTTGATGGACGACAACGCGTTCACGTCGTATCCCATGAAGTGGTATCCGGGGATTGAAGAACCACGTCCTTTCTTTCGTTGGGGAATCGGTATCTCCTATTCGCCTCACAGGGATCACTCAGGTATCCCTCCCCTAATCGGCGATGAACCGCCGGAGGCGACTGCTGCTCGGGGGAGCGATGATTTGGGAACGGGCTCTGATGGAGGAGGAAATACCGGTGGCTCCACCGTGAGCAACTCACGGTATGGCAAAGTCGACACAAGTGTCCCAGCCGGGATGCTCATGTACTACACGGGCGACTACATCGAACGACTTTACAAGCGACTCAACGACCGCCGGACTGTCGCGGACGGTTATTACGGAAAAATTCTCACCGGTATGCCCGAACGGGGCGAGGCTCGAGCAGGTGCTCAGCAAGCGGCTCCGTCGCAATTGGACCAAGCGAGGGCACGACGGAATTTGCCGCAAGCCTCTGCGGGAGGCGGCGGCGGTTTACCTGGTGGTGGAGGTGCGGCGGCTCCCGAAATCGGTGGTGCCGGTGGTGATTCTGCAGTTGGAAGTGGGGCCGGTAATTTATTAAGCCGATTCAATACAAACCAAGATGCCTCTGAGCCGTCCGGAAGTGTCGTAGGAACCCTATTGCCCGGCGTGATGTGCATTGGCGAAGGCAAGAAAGAAGAATTGCTGGAACGTGCCGCTGCGATGAACCTCGACGCCGTTCTGATTTTCGATGTAAAAGTAGGTGAAAGTCGCAAAAACTATTTTTCCACTGTCATCTTACGGGTCTATAATCCGAAAGATCCAAAAACCGAACTGGAGAAGACCAAGTGGCTGCGAAGTTCCCTGGTGATGGAAGACAGAAAGAGCACTAGCGAAAAAAATGACCCCGTTGAACTGGCACTGGACCAGCTCTTTAAGGATTTTGCGGATGCAAACTTTAAAGCTTCCGAAATGCCAGAATTGCAGCCCGCATCTTGAACCTCCCGAGGCGACCACATCACCAAGCGGGAGGATGCGCAGGAAACCCCTAACGTTCCCTTTCACAACTCCGGGAAAGGACCGATCTTGCCACAGATTTCTGCGGATCACGG
>JBGSIY010000634.1:0-2904 GCA_041742275.1 Pirellulaceae bacterium
TCTTGGGCCGTCAGGTCATCGAGAATAGGGAGACTGGCGATCAGATAAGTCCAGTTTTCTTGGGTGGGGTTGTGAGCGATACCGATGATCAGATCACTGCGGCGTTGTGGATCTTTCATCCAACAGTCGCGCAGGTATTGAGAGCCGATATCCGTATTGCCTTCGGCCAACAGCGCGATGATTCCCAATCGAGCTTGAGCCACGACATCTTGTTTGGCCAGCGGAACCAATTGTTGGTCAAGTTCGCATAAGGTCGGCGCGAGAGCCACCATGGCGGGTTTATCGAGTCGATAGAAAGCGACCACCAAAGCGTGAGGCCATTCGGCACCTCGCTTGATCACCTGAGAGATAGCGGAATCAGACAACTGATTTGTCAATTGCCCGATACAACGAGTCAGGTAGTGCTGATAACTTCCCCCGCCATTATTGGCAATTGACGACGAAAGGTAATCGATCACAGCCAAACGAGTTTCGTCATTCAAATGTTCCGCCAGCGTCGCTAAGTACATGGCCACCAGCGTTTTGGTTTCGGCATCGTCGTCGTGCGTGGCCAGATACTTGATCCATTCAGGTTGAGCATCTGTGGCGCGCAGGTAAGCCAGAATGCGGATCAATTCTCGGTTGAGCATCGGATTCTGAGTGGGAAATTCCGGAGTGATTTTCGAAGTGAAACCGGTGATTTGGTTCGGATCCACATTGGCTCGAGTCAAAGCCAATTGAGTGACACGAAGTAGATCCATGAAATCACGATCATTGACAAAACCATCTAACATCGTGGCACAGCGAGCCAGGACAGCGTAGCTATTTTCCAGCGTGGGATAGGCTCGGAGAAGAGCGATCGAGCCCATCAGGAATTCGCGTGAGTTGTCGCTAGTCAAAATGCGAGACTTCCAAGATGTCTCGGGAAGCTGCTCCAAAAGGCGGCAGCCAACGGAGGCCAAGACCGGAGATTCGTGGCTGGCAATTTTTATCGCGATATCCACGGGCGCAGGCGTCTGGTTGTTCAACAAACTTTCCGCGGCCTTCAGTTGCACGAAAGGAGAAGGATCTGAAAGAAATGGGATCACCAGGGACTGGTTCCCGGGCGTTTTTCCCGAGAGTTCGGCGACTTTTGCGCGGACCAGATCCGATTTGTCGGACGTTAGTTCTTGCAAAATTGTTGTGTTATTAATCAAGCCAAACAGATAGAGGCAGTCCAACGCGTTCACTCGAATCGTATCCGAGTTTTCTGTTTCGCGAGCCACTAATTGAAGTTCGGCAGTCCAATCGATTTGATTTTCCGTCACGAGCAACGCCATATTTTGCCGAGACCATGCGGCGGAGGGTTGGGGGTGACGGAGGAGTTTCGTAAGTTCGTCTTCAAATTTGACAATCGATTCGGGAACGGCGCCTTTCCAGGAGATGCGGTAGATACCGCCACTGGTACCGCGTCCTCCTGTCGCGAAATACATCGCGCCATCCTCGCCGATTTCCAAATCGGTGATATTGAGAGGCTTGCCTTTGAGAAAATCTTCTGTTTCCGTTATGTAAGAAGCGCCTTGGCGTTCCATACGAACAGCAATGATGCGGCCTTCGGACCAGTCGGCCAAGAACATCGAGCCGTGATAACGCAGAGGGAACTGGAGATGTTCGTAGCAAACAGCCCCAGTTGGGGAGCCTCGCCCCGTTTTGGCAACGGGAGGAATGGTATCGGCATAGTACTCTGGAAACTTAGCCCAGCCACTGCGCCATCCCAGATCGGCACCATCGACGACATGATACAGGGCGGTAGGGCGATACCAGGGGAGGCCCAGGTCACTTTCCATATCGCTGTCGTGCACGAACAATTCGCCATCGGCATTGAAGGCAAGGTCATAAGCATTGCGGATACCGCCGGCGACTGTTTGCAAATTTGTTCCATCGAGATTGATGCGAACGATCGTTCCACCCGGGGCCTTGATGCCGTTAGCGTGGCCACTTGGGTCTTCGTAACGGGGCGTCATGTCGGTTTCGTAGGGAAATCGGTAGGGGCCCGTCGCCGCGTTTCCTTGGGCGACACTGGCGTTACCAACAATGCAATAGATCAGTCCGTCGGGGCCGAGAGTCAAGCCATGAGGTCCATGCTCGCTGGGCAAACCAGAGAATTTTATCAGCGTTTGAACGACCTTCATGGTTGTGGATTGAGGGTTCACGCGTTCCAGGCAGTAGAGTCCGAGACCTTCGGGACCGTCGCCGGTCACATAGAGTTTTCCGTTGACGCACAAGAGGCCTTGGCAATTTTCAACCTCGTCACACAAGGGTGCGACGCGAGATTTTCCGTAAGCGATACTTGGATCGGCGATAAACAGATGGCTGCCTTCGCGGGAGAGAATCACGTAGCCGAATTCGTCAAAAGTCATCGCGATGATTGAGCCCGTTTCTTCGCCTGTCATCACGGCAGCAATATCGAATTCCTCGCTGATTTGAAACAACGGTTGAGTGGAAATGACTTCCGGGCCGGGTTCGGTGGCACTTGGCACCGACGAGACAGAGGCTCCTAAAGTGATCGTTTGTTTTGTGGGCGATGAAGTTTCGATTTCGTTTGTGGAATTCTGAGGGGCACTTTCGGCATCGGTAGAAACAGAGTAGTTCAATCGAGGCTTGAGGGGGTGAATAGCATCCTCGTTTGGTTTTGTAGTGTCCGGAGTTGAGTTCGATGCCATGGGCGTCGCGATCCAAGAGTCGTTGTTGGAAGGGGCGGCGGGAGTCGATCCGCTGTTCACATCGGGGGAACGGGTTACTTCCAGGGAGTCAGTTATTTGTGTGGAACTCGTTCCTTTGGGGGAAGTAGCTTCCGTTTCCTTGGCCCCCCGTTTGGAACCGAACAACGCCAAGATTCCTCGGCTTTTGCTGTTGCCTGTCGATTGTGTGGGCACATCGGATTCG
>JBGSIY010000635.1:0-2886 GCA_041742275.1 Pirellulaceae bacterium
CGACGCACGGGTTTCCGATGGCATATCCCCTTGCGCAATCGCGTCGGCCACCAGAGATATCCATTCTTGATTCCTGTGGTCGTCAGCGGGCGTCTGCCCCGAAACCAGCGATGCAAAAACCGAAACGCACAAAACGCACACTACTACTCGGGTAAACCACCACATGCCAGGCACTCCCTTGCCAATTGAGAAATCATCAATAGTTCTTAGCTGTTTTCAAGAATTGCAACAAGGCGAATCCTGACACGTTCGATAGCTTGGGGTGCCCTCGGGGGTGGCATTGAACCGATTTTCTGCAGAGACATAAAAGAATAAAACGTGAGCATATCCAACCTAAATTGAACCATGCGAACGAACTTGGGTGAGAAATCGCATCAACGGACGGTAAATTGACTTTTCAGATGGGGGCTTTTCTTGCTACCCGTTCGGTTAGGGCATAAATCAGCTTTTTCGAGGAATTTCACTGTGGCGTAAAAAAATAGTTATTTTTATTCGCCGAGGTGTCACAGCTCGCTTTTGTATTGGTACAGCGTGGGAGGAATCGACTCAGACAGCCTCATTTCCACCAGCCTTTTATTCATTGCCGGAGTTCCGTCAACCATGATTCGTCAATCCCAATTTCTGTTGATCGCATGTTTTACTTTACTGAGTTCATCTCCCGTTGTCGCCCAGGAAAACGATCCCTTCGGATCAATAAATTTCGGAGAAAAAAGCGCGCCGATTCAACAGACTGATAAACAGGATTCTAAATCCGTGGCTGACGACGAGGCGGCAGCGAAAGAGGCTGAACGAATCGAACAAATCAATCGTGAGCGAACGGAAGCATTAAACGATTTAAGGATCGCAATGCAGAATCGCCTCACGGCCGACGAGGAGCAGATTGACGCGTTTTTGAATAAACTGCGTCCCCAAGTTCCGGAGGAAACATATGAGCAGATCAAACGAGAAATGTGGAAATTGTTTGAACAGCGGTCTGCAAGCGATCAGGTTGGTCTGATGCGTCATCGGCAGGTGCTGGAGCTCAATTGGCACCTAGAAGAAACGAAGGATTGGTACGACCAGGAAATTGCCAAACACCATGAGAGCAGACTCGAAGAGCATCAACATATGAGTCAGGAAATCGATGAGCTGACACAACGTGACTATATTCGGTCGCGGCAAACGGCTTCCACGAAGGAAACGATGGTTGAAATCCAAAACTGGTTCGCTCATGCTTTGGAATCCGTCGACAACCCGGACCTGCAAAAATGGGTACTCGCTCGACTAAAATCAGCCCCCGAAACGACTCAGCACTTGTTAGGTAGGCACTCGGCTGATGAGGCAGCAGTACATGACAATGAACAAATTTTTTTGGAGCCCGAAAATCGACTTGAGGAAGCCTTGGAAAAATTAGTTCAACAACCAACCACGCCATTGGGGCAAACGGCAAACGAGATCCTCCGGTTTTCGGGTCGAAGCTTGAGTCGCCACTACTTCTTGCCGATTTTCTCGACGTCTCGGTGGCCGATTGTTGCCGAATCTGGACGCAATAGGGAACAAGAATTATTGAATAAAATCGACGAATGTATTGACGTCGCTTTTTACGAAATTCCGGCAGCGGATTTTTCTGAGTATGTTCAAGATTTGTATGAAATTCCCGTTATTGTTGATAGCCACGCCAGGGCACTGATCGAAAACCGAGATACCGAGTTGCTGATCGACTTCCAAGCAAGCGAGGTTTCATTGCGAGCAGCCATGCATCAAATCTTACAGCAACACGGGCTGACCTATCAGGTTCGCGATGAATCAGTCGTAATCACGACAATACAGCAGGCGACGGAGAATCCGGTCCGGCGTGTTTATCCCCTGTGGGATGAACTGAGCGAGGAAGAAATCGAAAACCTTGTGACTGCCGTTCGTGAGGCTATCGTTTCGCCAGACCTGAAAATTATCCGCGTGGATAATCGACTCGTAGCGGTAGGTTCCGAGCACGAACATTTTGAGATTTCTAAATTGTTAACGTTGTTGTATCTCAGTGAATGATCCGCCGACGTTCAGGTTGTCTGGGAAATGGTTGTAGCGTCCAGGCCTGTTCAAACCGAACATGACAAATGGGAACATAGCTACCGAGCTCCACAAATAAGCCATTCCGTCCATCAAAGTCCATGATGTGATGGCTTCTTGCCGATCACAACGATTGCTGATTCCAAGTGCGGAAAATGGCAAATACCCCGAATTTTCCGCGATGGGATAAAGGCCTTCTGAGTGCAAAGCACAGACTCGGCAGAGTTGTTCTACATTTGCGGAGGGCGTTTAGCGGGGAGAGTCTTCATTTGTTATGATAAGGTCTGTTGCGTGAGAAATTTGATTCGGGGGAAATATGGCTATTGCACCGGATGTGCTTGCATTGATTCGATGTCCCATGACGGGCACCACCGTCCGCCACGCCACCACGGCATTGGTCGAACAAGCCAATGAAATGATTCACACTGGAAAATTAGAAAATCAAATGGGGCAAACGGTCCGCGAGCCCTTAGATGATGCCTTAACGAACGAAGGCGAGGAATGGTTGCTACCGATTCGAGGTGATATCATTTTGTTGGTTAAAGAGAGTTTGATTTCGGTTGCGGACTTGGGGCTCCAGAGGAGGGAAAGGAAAACATGACAGATACACGAACGATTTTCAAAAAAATAATTGATGGTGATATTCCGGCCAAGTTGATTTATGAAGATGACCAGTGTTTGGCCTTTCATGACGTGGCCCCGCAGGCCCCCGTCCACGTGCTGGTCATTCCACGGAAGGAAATCCGCAGCATCAATGACCTTGAAAACGAGGATGCCGCTGTGATGGGACATCTGATGCTGGTTATTCAACGCGTGGCTCGCGACTTGGGGCTGGCCGATGGC
>JBGSIY010000636.1:0-2015 GCA_041742275.1 Pirellulaceae bacterium
AACTTCGGTACTCGATAACCCATGTATCCATCCTCGACCAGCATCCGAAACAACCCAAAGCCAAATCATAGTGCGATGGGAAAATAATGCTAGACAAGATGCCTTTTAATGGGGCACTAAATCAACAGTCCGCAAGCCCGAAACGGAGATCAAATCATAAAACAAGTTATTGGGTTGATTGTAGCATGGGTAGCTGCCAGTTGTTCGCACCGGCCGGGACGAGCCCGACGGAAGCGGGTGCGCGCAGGCGCCGCGACAAACCTAGCGGCTCCAGCCTTTAACATCATCTAGATTTTTTGTCGCCATTTGTTCGGCGAACCCAGCGACTTTTTAATCGCTCGCGGAGCCAAAGGAGACATTTATTTATCGAACGGTCCTTAGAGGAATTGTTCTGAACGAACTTCTCGATTCACCCCGGAAGGGGTCAACAGCTCCTAGCCGGTGATTGAGCGCAGCGACACCTCCGGAAGGTTTGCGTTTCGCGCAAAACGCTTTACGCTACACCGTTCGGTGGGAAGCAAAGTAAATCGGGCTCACCTGCCGCTTACCATCGGTGAAAGGCCGGGTGTCCTTCTTTGACGGCCACAAAGACACCTGTGCAGCGAGCCGTGACTTCTCCGCCGGCCGTCAATGTGCCGGAGATCGTGGCGCGGCGATCACTGGAGTCGACGACCCAGGCCCGCAATAAAATGGGGCCATTGATCGGAGTGGGTTTTTCCATCTTGATCGTGTACTCCGCCGTCACAGTGCAGGGGGGAGCAGACAATCCATTGCGTTTCATCAAATGATAACAGGCCATCCAATTGCAGTGACAATCCAACAGCGATCCGATAATGCCTCCGTTCAACATGCCTTCAAATGCCTGATGTTTGGGTTGGGCATGAAACTCGGCGACAAGTTCTTCCCCATCGAGAAAACTCTCCAACTGTAATCCATCGGGGTTGGCCGGGCCGCAGCCAAAACAAATCAGATTAGGGGCATATGTCGACTGTAAACTTTTTTGATTATCTGACATGGATTTGCCCTCAATTTTTCTTTCGCAACAGAACCACTGTTTGTCTTACGTGATGTCGCGGAATGATTTCGACGATTTCAAAAAACCGACTCCAGACCTGATGTAAAAAATCGTCAGAATGAAAGACTTGGGCTCGGTAGGGACCTTGTTTCGTAAATCGGTAAACCGTGCGCGTCTTCGGCAACGGGCCTTGGACGTTTTTATCAAATTGCGGGTCTACCTTTCGAATCGATTGAACGAGGCGATTGTTTTCATTTTTCAATTCTCCACGCAAGATTTCCCAAGTCGCTTCATTGTGCACTGTCAAATAGGCCATACCACCTGGTTTGAGAATGCGGCGTAATTCTGCCAGCCATGCCGTTTCGAATGTATCGATATGGGTGAAAACAGAAAAGGCACTCACCACGTCAAAATAATTGTCTTCACAGGGCAGCATGGGCAGGGTGTGATTAAATATAGGTTTAACGCGTTCTGGAAGGTATTCATACAACCAGCGAATATGCCGTTGGTTGATGTCGCTGCCCCAAATTTCAGAAGCGTCGGATTGGGCAACAAAATGCCTTAATACACGTCCCGACGCACAACCAAAATCAAACACCCGATCGAGTTGGATATTCATTTTCTGCGCCGCATCGCAGATTTTCAAATAGTCACTGAGTCCGGAGCCCCAATAGTTGACGTCATAGCCCGGCGAGTAACCCTCTCTATCGACCGGGCAGGGAATGGGATAAGTGTCACGAGAGGCAAGTTCGCGGATATCAAGTCGGGCCCAATGCTCTGGTGTAAACAAACGAACCGCATTCTGAAATTCTTCGGCAGGCCGCTCGGAAATGGGAGCCAAATTTTCAAAGGGCTCAATGTCCAACGTGTTCCGCGAAAGGTCGTCTTCCCAGGGCTCGGGGCGCAACCGCGACTCGATATTGTCCAAGCGTTTATTCAGCATGTCGTCTCCATCCGCGTTCGATTTCGATTGCGAGTTTTTTGGTGTCGTATTCATTGC
>JBGSIY010000637.1:0-2100 GCA_041742275.1 Pirellulaceae bacterium
GCAAAACACCTGGGTTGCCGGCAAACAATTGCGGTTGAGCGATTCCATCGGAGTGGCTGGGGCTGGAGGAAGCGACGATGCCTACCCACGCCATCGCAAACGTTTTGGTGGTGACAAAGGGCGACCTTCTGCAGGGCGTGATAAGAAGCCGATGGCACGCGGTAAATTCGATGCAGGAAGCAAATTTAAGAAACGTAAAACGAAATCTTAATATTCTCGCAACCTGAAACATAAAACAAAAAAGGCATTCCCAGTGGTGAGTGCCTTTTTTTATGCGCCATCAATCGGCACTCGCATTCCCCAACGAGGCGTGCCTGTTGGATAATTTAACATTGACTTCATGAACGCGGTTCTCCCCCAACCTACGGGCTGCATTCTCGCTAAATTCCGATTACGATAACGGCATCAGCGGCAATTTGTTTTTGCCCCGTTACGTCGTCTTCGGGAGATCCCACAAATGCATCGAATCCGATTGGGTGGAGTCCTATTGGCCCTTTTAATCAGTTCCTTCGTTATAGACAGGGTTCATGGGGATGACCCCGTTGAGTTTCGCGTGATGGCCTGGAACATTCTGCATGGAGGTCGTGATGATGGCGAGGTGATCGGCCCGCAACGCGTGGTAGAAATTATTCGCGATAGCGGAGCAGATATCATTGCTATGCAAGAAACTTATGGTTCCGGAGAACAGATCGCTCAAGCATTGAAATTCCATTTCCATCCTCGCGGAACCAACGTCTCCCTCTTGAGTCGTTATCCGGTTGTCGAGGACGTGTCGGTATTTGAAGAGTTCAAATGTGTGGGAGCCATATTCGAGTTGCCCAACCAACAGCGGATTGCCGTCTATTCGATCTGGCTGCCCTACGCTGCAGAAATATGGGAGGCAGGCACGCGAGACATTCGGCAGCCGGAAAAAATGCTCGAGGCGTGTCAACCTTCGCAAGCGGATCTTGTACGAATTCACGAACTCATTCGCCAGCGGCTGAAATCGCCGGACTACGCTGAGGTACCCGTGATCATCGCTGGAGACTTTAACAGCATGTCTCACCTCGACTACCTTCCCTCGTCTCAGCACCAGTACGGCGTCAGTGTGGATTGGCCGACCAGTCAGGTTCTCACCGATGCCGGGTTCCATGACAGTTGGCGAGAACTGCACCCCGAAGTCGACCGGAAAACCGATCGGACTTGGTCACCTCGTTTCCCTGATCAGGAACAAGATCGGATCGATTACATTTACTATCGAGGTGAACCGTTGTTGCCGGTTGAATCCAAATTGATCGATACGTTTGAGCCTAAGTTTCCCTCGGATCACGCGGCAGTCGTGACCCGTTTCGCTTGGTCGACCTACGCCGCAGAGAGCCAAGCGTTGCGGACCGTGAGTTACAATATTCGCCACGCCCAGGGAAACGACAACATGGTGGATCTCGGCCGCACCGCAGCCTTACTCTCCAACTTGCGCCCCGACATCGTCGGGCTACAGGAGGTCGACAATCGAGCCTCGCGAAGTGGTAGCGTGGATCAAGCCCGGTTGTTAGGGGAACGGTTGAAGATGGAATCGGCCTTTGGCAGTTTTATGGATTTCCAAGGTGGCCAGTACGGACTGGCGATTCTATCTCGTTTTCCCATTTCACAAACCGAGGAAATTCGTTTGCCTGACGGTAACGAACCCCGCGTTGCACTGGCCGCTACGGTTACCCTGCCCGATGGACAATCGCTAGTGGTCGTCAATGTTCATTTTGATTGGGTGGAAGACGACGGGTTTCGTTTTGCTCAGGCTCAAGTGGTAGCGGACTACCTCGCAAAATTGAAAACACCCTACTTGCTGTTGGGCGATTTCAATGACCAGCCTGGCTCGCGAACGTTGGAATTGCTGTCGGCAAACGTCACCCTTGCCAAAAAGCCAAGTGACGATCGCATGACGCATTCCTCGATTCAACCAAATATCGAAATCGATTTTATCATGGGCTATCCGAAACACCGTTGGCAATCGGCGTTTTGCAAAGTAATGAACGGCCGAGTGACCTCGGATCATCGTCCCGTTTTTTCGATTATGGAGCTGAAAAATCCTGTTGCGAACCAGTAACGATTTAGGAGTGCCTGATG
>JBGSIY010000638.1:0-2326 GCA_041742275.1 Pirellulaceae bacterium
CAGCAGTTTGTTCAATGTTTTGAAACGGGGCAAATTGTTGTTTCTGGCCGAAGGCCTGGACGTGTTTCAGGTTCCCGTTCCCCATTCGCTGGTCGGTCAGACTTTGGCCGGCTATAAATTCAGACAGTCCACGGGGTGCAATGTCGTCGCGATTGAACGTCCGGAGGGCATGGATGCAAATCCGGATCCTCATCGCCCTCTGGCTGCCGGCGATCACTTGATTATTGTCGGAGATACCGAGTCAGAAGAACGGTTTTTCACGGTAACGCAGTAAAACGACCTCGCGTTCCGGTTCCGAATTGAAATTTGCCTCCCCGCCACCGCCTGATTGGAGCTTTGTCGAGCCATCCCCACTCAGACGTTGCCAGAACTCAGGTGACGGTGATGAGACGAAGCGTGTGGTCACTCGCTCTCGTTGTGTATTTGATCTCTGAAAACGGGTTTCGATGCTACTCGTGGGCTGGACACGATTCAATCCAACTGGCATCCGATTCATAGCCAAAATCAATCAGGGTCTGTCCGGCCAATTCATGAAAGAGCGTGGCTGCCTCCCGCGAGAAATAATTTTTCCAATCACCCGAGATGCCTTTGCGCACAAAACTATCCTTCTTTTCCTCGCCTTGTTTTCGTCCTGTTTGTTTAACAAAAGAAAACTTGTCGATAGTTTGACGCAGCGCCGTTTCGTCAATAGTGTCATCTTGAGTCAAGCACCGGATGGCATGAGCTGCAGAATTAAAAGGGTCGGCCAATAACTCTTCGTAACGCACCAAGGGGATATTGGGGCGGTTCGCTAATTGATGGGAACGTACGTGGGTGTTCCAGTTCCAGCGGCAACCGAAGGGGCGTTCAAACTGACGACGCAGAAATGTGGGTAAGAACTGTCTGATTTGGTCTTTGTTCTGGAGTCCAGTGAAATATTTTTTGTAGCCCCAGGGAAGTTTTGGATTGTCGCCGCCAGGAATGGAACTTGCCATATAAAAATACATTGAGATCATGGCATCACGGCCATCGCGAACGACATAAACGGTGGGAGGAGAATTTTTGTGAACCAAATAATGCCCATGCATCACAGCGGGGCAGCCGGTTGGAAAGAAGGACAGGTCGACAAAAGGATATTGCAGGTAATCCGCAACGATTTGCGTGACCCAAACCGTGCCACTTTTCGGAAAGCCCGAAACAAAAACGATCGGAATTTTTTTGGGGAAGAGCCGCGCCAATGCGAACGACACATGCGTGGCTCCAGCGATCCACTTTCGTGCCAAAAAGTGAACATCTCGTTCAATCAGATCAGGTACTTTCCGATGCGGTGGGCGATACATGAGAAACTTTTTAGTGACGATTCAGTTGGAAATACGATTAAAATTTGCTTCACGCAACTTGCGGGTTGTACGATCTCAATGAGACGATTACCGTAACCCAGCCCGGGTTAAATCCTTGGTTTGTATTGGGGAGTCGCGGTCTGTTTTGTTTTCACTTCCGTAAGTCCAAAACATGATGCGGCGAAGCCCGATGCTGTTATTAATCTGCTGCAATGTTCCATTGACTTTTTATGGCTTCCACGCTGGGGCGATTTGAGTCAGGTATTTCCTCTAGCAAATCTAACAGCCTCTGCACTTGTTCGGCAAATATACCCTCTAATTTCTTCACGGATTTCTTGGAAATAGGAGCAGTTCGTTTGTTGAAACGAGATAGTTGTTGGTGGGCGAAATTGACGACATGCGAGGTTAGGCGACTGCGAAAAGTGCGTTCAATGTACAGCAGGAATGAGTTGTGTGAATTTTTTTTGGGGCGCGAGTTTAAGTTCTTTGGTGAAAATTGAGAATCGACACCCAAAAAATCGTAAACGCGCTGAATACTTTCCAGCGGATTGGATTGAATGTCTTCGTACAACAGGATTAAAAAATGGTCGGCCGGAAACGTCTGCAAAAATATTCGGAGTTGCCGTTCATAGAATCCTCGTAAAATCACTTGGGAAGCCGTTTGACCGAGCTCTTCCTCCCAATCCATACTGGATGCGGGAAGTCGCTCGACCCAATCGTCGATTTTTAGGTTGGGCAGCAACGAACTTCGGCAGAGCCAATAGTAAGATGAAACCAATCGCTCGACTGGGTTTCGCAATGAGACAATAATTTTTGGAGACTGGGAATATTTCTGTAACTCTCGAGCGGATTGAGAATCATATAAATAATCTACGGAAATATCACCCATGACAGTGTGTTCGCCGCATGCGAACCGATCGAAGAACCAATCGGGGCCGTTCTCTTTAAACATGGGGCCGCCAATGTAGGAGCTCTCCCTTTTTTTGGTTGGCATGCAGATTTCTGGG
>JBGSIY010000639.1:0-1659 GCA_041742275.1 Pirellulaceae bacterium
TGATTGAAGATCAACTTTGGAATGTCGCCATTTCCGGAGATCAAAATATTGGAACCACGTTGAAGGGCATCGGGCCGTGTTATCGGGACAAGGTTGGTAGGAGTTATGCAGTCCGTTTAGGGGATTTGATTCGCCCGAACTTTGCTGATCGCATTCGAGAGATTGCCGCGGCAAAGATGCCGTTGTTGCAATCCATGGCAGGTCCGTCTGTCATCGATTTGAAGGTCGAAGAAATCGTTGATGAGTTTGCGGGTTACGCAGAAAAACTAAAGCCATTTATTGCCGATACAACACGGCGGCTGTTGGATCTGGTGGAGACCGACAAGCGAATCTTGTTTGAGGGAGCCCAAGGATCCCTTTTGGATATTGACCATGGCACTTTCCCCTTTGTGACTAGCAGTAATAGTTCGGGAGTGGGTGTTTCGGCCGGTTCGGGAGTCGCGGCGAAGTGGTTGGACAAGATGATTGGGGTGGTCAAAGCCTACAGTACGCGTGTTGGGGGCGGTCCCTTCCCTACGGAACTGGATAACGAGATTGGCGAGCGGATTCGTCAAAAAGGAAAAGAGTTTGGGACAACAACCGGTCGACCGCGGCGATGCGGTTGGTTTGATGCAGTCGCCGTTCGCTATACTCGGCGTTTGGGAGGAATTGACACCATCGCTCTGATGATGTTGGATGTTTTAAGTGGAATGGATGAGCTAAAAATTTGTGTTGCCTACGAGTTGGATGGTCAACGAATCGATTATTTCCCAGGCGGTGCAGACGAATTGAAACGGGCTGTGCCGATCTATGAGACCCTACCCGGTTGGGCTGAGGAAATCGATACTGCGCGACAAGTTGCGGACTTGCCTGCCAATGCCATGCGATACGTGCGTCGTTTGGAAGAACTGATCGGCTGTCCAGTCGAGTTTATTTCCGTTGGTCCTGATCGCGCGCAGACGATAACGTCTGTAAATCGAGCGGCTGAGAGTCATTCCAGGGCATTGGTTTAGTTGGATTAATTAATTAATTGTTTTAGAACGTTGTTTTTGTATTATTTTCATCTTCAGATTTAAGTGGAAATTGCCTGTGTCGCGCTCTGCTGCTGATCGTGAAACCCAAACTGCGAATTTCGTCTCGTCGGTAGGGAGAGAGACGCTACCGCGGCATATTGCCATGATCATGGACGGCAATGGGCGGTGGGCCAAAGCTCGCGGATTGGAGCGAATTGAAGGTCATCGTCAGGGTGCGGAGACGGTTCGCGCGGTGAGTGAAGAATGTGGTCGGCTCGGGATAGAACAGCTGACCCTCTATTGTCTTTCAAGTGAAAATTGGAAACGTCCCGCCGAGGAACTGGGTTTTTTAATGACTCTGCTCAGCACCTATCTGGAGCAGGAACAAGAGCATCTGGTCGCCAACAACTATCGCTTCTCGGTGATTGGCGACCGCTCACGATTACCCCAGCAGATTCAGAATCAGATCGTCGAGACGGAACGTCGTTGCGAGTCATTGAGTGGAACACGTCTGTGTTTGGCGATTAATTACGGGGCGCGGGCCGAGATTGTTTCAGCGGCACGACGTTTAGTCGAAGATGTATGTTCTGGGGATTTGACAGTGGACGAGATCACGGAATCGGCTTTGGCTGATCGCTTGTATACCGCTGGCATGCCTGATCCCGAC
>JBGSIY010000640.1:0-1705 GCA_041742275.1 Pirellulaceae bacterium
GGCGGGCAAAGCTCCAAGTCTCGTTTGAGAAAGGCCAGTTGGTGTTCACCAAAATTTCCGATATACCCCATCCGATTATCCGGTTTTTGGACCCAATCAATGTTGTCCATCACGACAAAATGGACTTGACCGTAATCGAACGAATAAAAACTGGGGCCGTAGGTTCGCTCAAACGTCTCATTGACATATTTGCGAATGGGGGCATCCAAATTTATGTCATGATTGCCCATGACGTTGTACCAAGGGATCCCAATCAAGGCGATGGTGTCGTTAATCGTTTTAAAGACGGATAAATCGTCGAATACAATATCACCGAGCGTGACTCCGAATGCGGCGTCGGTGCCAATTAAATCCGAGACGACATCGACGGCGATATAGTCCACTTCTTTGTCGTTTCGCGGTTGTGGATCGCCAAACATAATCACGCGAAATTCGCGGGGTTCATTCTGTCGGTACAGCGGGAAATCAATCGATTGAGGTAGGGGACCGGTGGGTTCGGCGCCGGCAAATTGAAGTTGGGGTGCGCCGTTTGGTTTATGCAAGTAATAAAATCGCGGAATTTTTTGTTCGTCGATCAACGTGCGAAACCCGCTGGGCTTGATCACAAAGACCACACCATCATCAGTCAAAGGGAGCTGGTATTCTCCCCGTTCATTCGTTTTGACAATTTCTGTTCCATTGCTAACTCGGACTCCTTGAAACAAAGAATCTCCGGGAGAGTAAGCTCGATTGCCATCATTGTCAATAAAAACCCGGCCACGCGCGATTTGCGAGCTGGTCAGGTCTCCAGCGCTGGACGGGACTGGAGTGGTAGTGGGTGCAGGGACGACGGCGTTTGCGTCCTGAACGGGACTGCCCTGCAATTGAACATTTAAGGAAATGTGGAGTATTCCCATAGTGAACAACCCACATAAAAATCGTAAATCACGACCACCTTGAAAACAAAAACGTTTTGCCATGAAAAATATTCCGTTGCGAATTTTTTTAAAAGGTATTGGATAAGTTGCCCAAACCACAACCTTACCCGAGTGCACCAGGATTGCAACCAGGATGCAGAATACAAGCGTCAGCTTCTCTAAAAATTCATGAACTCGCATTCCCGACGCTAGGGGAGAAATGAAATGAAGACACCCAGATCGCTTGAAAATCGGTTTCTGGTCGACTAAGCTTTTAGGATCCGTGCATTTCTTGATCGTTCGGTGACGTCGCGATGAGGCTGCGTTGTTAATGGTAGTTGGGAAGCGGGCCGGAAGAAGCTGGCTGTTTTAACCTGGCAATGAAAAATTTTTCCTCGCATCCGAACTGTTTTTATTCTTTTAAATGGCTAATTGGTTTAGAGTATGACCGTTGATTTTGGCGAAGCCGAATTAGAAGCCTATCTCGATGAATCACTCGATGCCGGTCGGGCCAGTGAGATCGAAAACGCATTGCGAACAGACAAGAAGCTGATCGCCCGGTTAGCTCGTATTAATAGTCGTCGCGATGCAGGTATCCATACGCTAGGTGAAATTTGGCGACAAAATCAAATCGGGGTTCCCTCGCGAGAAGAGGTCATGGCTTATTTGGCCGGTGAATTGCCAGAAGCATATGCCGATTACATTCATTTCCGCTTGGAAGTCCTTCGTTGCCGTTACACCAACGCCTTGGTGGGAGACATTGAGCGCCAACAGGAAACGGGAGAGCATCAGGCCCGCCAATCGCGCCG
>JBGSIY010000641.1:0-1643 GCA_041742275.1 Pirellulaceae bacterium
GATAAAAACGCCTATGAACCCCCAGTTTGAGCTGTTTTCCGCGGAAAAATAGGGCAATTTGCCTACGATCCCTGGCATTTTATTTCCGGTTTTTTATTCTCCGACGCTAGCAATTCCGGCCGATGGGACCCTGATTTGAACGGCCCCATTTGCTTAAAGGGTTTAACCGCGGGCTCCAAACAATTATCCGCTCCTGCTACTCCCTCCGATCATGCCGGGTGCACGGAACGCTGCGATTTGTGTGGGTTCGGGGTTGGTATAAGGAGAGGAGCGGGATAGGTGGCGTAAACGGTTACTCTCTCGAACAACGCGATCCGCTGTGTGGCAAGCTTGAAGTAGTCGGGGACGTGGCTTTGTCTAGTCCCAAGACACGGATATGCGGACAAATTACCGTTTCCTCCGTTGCTGTTCGGCCGAGTCGCCAAACAGCGACAGACAACCACGATCACCCATCGCGACCATCCATCTCGATTGCACGAAACTCTTCCAGAAGTTCGTATCGTAAATCACGTGGCGGACGGCCCGTTTTCCTTTGACGTTGGGTATTCGCCAGTTGTGACCGATGCGATCGCCTGGCCTGCGTTAGTATTCCGAAAAAGGTTGACTCGACGCTCCGACGAAACGACCGTGGCTCGGGAACAAGATTCCCGCATGCGAGGACTGCCGGCAGGACTGGTACATAGGAGGAATCAAAGGAGTCAGGACTCATTGATTGGTGTGGGTGTTTGTGGGAAGGTATTGTGATGCCCAGACGACCATGAGCAGATGAAGCTGGTGGGCTTTATCACGCCTTGAATCGCGGTAATGCCCGGCAGACAATCTTTCGAAAAGACGCGGACTACAAAGACTTCGAGCAGGCCTTCGAGGAAATTCTCTCCGAGGGACTGGGGTTGTATGATGTTTCTCTGTTCTCGTTTCAGTTGATGCCCAATCGTTGGCATTTGGTTCTGAGGTCCAATCGGGACGGTGCGATGAGCGATTTCTTGCGTTGGGTCACGGCGACGCACACCATGCGCTATCACGCCCATTACCAGACTTCCGGTCGAGGGCACGTCTATCAAGGGCGATTCAAGAGCTTTCCGATCCAGGACGATGAACACTTCTTGACGGTTCGCCGCGATGTTGAAAGGAACGCTCTGCGTGCTGGATTGACCAACCGCGCTGAGGATTGGCGGTGGGGATCGTTGTTTTCGCTGGATTCAGCGGCCCGAACCTGAACCGAAACTCTTGACCGTTTGGCCTATATCTCGTTTACCCAATTGGGTGGAGCGTGTGAATCAAGCACTGACTGACACTGATCTCCGTGCCCTGCGAACTTCTGCACAGCGTGAAAGTCCCTCGGGAGATGAGAGTTGGGTAGCATCAACAGCCAAATGATTGAACCTGGAATCATCGCTGCGCCCCCGAGGTCGCCTCCGCATTCACCCTAAAGTCGAAAACGAAAATAATGAGTCTTGACGCCTTTGATTCCTCGGTTCAGAGAAACGTCATTTTGAACCTAAAGCGAATCAACTGGGGGAAAGTTCGATTTTGGTTGTTCCGAAGAAATACGAAATGATGCCCCGGCGTGACATAGTGAATACGAAACCAATTGCCAACAGATATGCGATGCAACTTGAGTATTCAGCGATCCATTGCGGAGT
>JBGSIY010000642.1:0-2290 GCA_041742275.1 Pirellulaceae bacterium
GGCGTTGTTCGGCGTCTCCTTCAATGGACCTATTTTCAGGGAGAGAGACACGATCGAAAACGCACCGACTCGGTTTGCGGTGCGATGGAATCGCTTGGCGAGTCGGCGATCCAGGAACTTTTGGAGTTGACGAACAGCGACAGCGTCCACGAGCGAACCAGTGCGATCCTCAATCTCGTCAACAATACCACTTGTCCGCTTGAAAAAACGCTTTCGCTGCTCGTTGCGGAACTGGATCGAAACTGCAATTGCCAATGCAACGAGCTGCTGCGGGACGAATTGATTAGGTTAGGTAGAGACCACCAGGAATGCGTTGTTCAGGAAATCGAACTCTGTTTGCTCGCAAATTCGCCCGCTGGAAAAAACTACGTGGAAGTTTTATCTCACCTGGGTGTGTCGGCCGTCCCCACACTCATCAAGGCCATTGAACTTGATATCGAAATTTGTGAGGCCGTCAGCGCGTTGGCCGCGACCGGGAGTGAAGGTCTGGAATATTTGTATCGTGCTATTCTTGTTTCTGACAATCATCTATTAGCTGTTTGTGCGATCTACAACATTCCCAGTTCCGGACTGCGATCCTTTGAAATTCTCAAATCTGCAATTGCTTGCCGAAAAGATGAGTTTGTTAGTCTGCGAATGCTCTCCATTGAACGATTGGGTGAGTTCAATGATCTGCGCGATCAAATCATTGAGTTCCTAAGTTCGTTGACAAACGACGCGGACGAAAAGGTCTCTGATTTTGCGAATCAAACTTCCAACAAACTGAAGCACTAAGACACATTCAACCGTTTCCAGAATCCATTGAACCGTAAGTACTAAGGAGCTCCTATTCCGAAACGCTGTGGAAACTCGGTTTGAATGACAAAGTAGATGTGTGGGGAATCTATCAGTCGGCCGAAATTTGTCAGCTCGGTCCGAATCACAAACTTTTAAGGTTTTTTCCTGACGCACTTCTCAAGTGCGCGCAGTTCTCTACTTAGAGGCGTATGGCTATGTGTCGGTAACATCCAAAACAGAATTTATTTCGATCTTTTTCGCGACTTTTGATATGCGTTGAACGATAAGTGGAGAAACCATGGAAGCAAGTTGAAAAGCACGAATCTGGAATAAAGAAGAAGAACCTGACGATAACGAATGCTCAATCTTTTTGCCAATTGTTTCTTATCAACTTGACGGTTTACAAGTTACCAGCTGTATCGTGCCGAAAACTTCAACACTAAAACGTGAAACGAATCAATATGATACCAACAATTAATACTCGCGTTTTTTCGATTCTAATCATGGCGGTAGTCGGGCTGGTACACGCCGTTTTGCCTGAGCCGACATTATCTACGGAGCCACAACCGATGGTCAGCTGATCACCATTGATGCGACGACAGGTGCAGGTACCTTGATTGGCTCGATTGGATTCGGGAGTTTCGAATCGTTGGAATTCATGCCAGATGGAACATTGTTGGGAATTTCAAAAAAAATCAGCTCATCAGAATCGATCGCCAAACAGGGACTGGGTAACTTCTGGCAGGGATCGGGGAAAATCTGAAGGCCAGAATTTGCGACCGTTAGATTTGAAGAGGATATCACCACCCATTCGATAGACGAATTAGCAGTGTCGTAGACCAACTGGCGACTCTCACAAACGCTTATCCGCTTCGAGTGAACGCGATGTTCACGCTAAATCTAGGAATATCTTTCGCAAATTCCGCCAGTTTGATGGCGAACCGGGTAGTTCTAAGAGTATCAGCCATCTTAAAATCAACTCACTGGGTGTGTTGAATCCCACTCAGTTCTAAGAGTGTTTTTTCCACGGTAGATTGGCCCGCTAGTCGTAGTCCAAGGGACTTGTTCGTCACAAATGCGACTGCCGGACAAAAGTGAAATCGACAAGCGGTGACAAGCCACAACTTTTCTGTCGCGTTCGTGAATGCACTGAGGGTAACGGGTAAGTTCTGACCCACGAGTTGATGAACGGTTGGTAACAGCAATCAAACCCCAAAACGGTCTGACTCTTCAAAAATAGTGGCAATTAGAAACTCAACCTAACGGAACGCACATGCCGGACGATCTTGACGACGCGATTCGTGACAACGCCTCGGGGCCTGCAAAGGCAGCCGGAGACGCTGGCTCGATCGAACAGCACAAATTGACCGACCAGATCGCTGCGGACAAGTATCTTGCCTCGAAAGAAGCAACGAAGTCGAAGCGTCGAGGCCTGTTGTTCAACAAACTAGTGCCACCTGGAACGGATTAGTCACTTCAAGTTATTTGGGTTTGGTCATTTCTTTCCAGGGTT
>JBGSIY010000643.1:0-5376 GCA_041742275.1 Pirellulaceae bacterium
ACGGGACGAACGCACGACGACCGCATCGTCGTGTTCGAGGGGAACCCACGCCTCGTAGGTGAGTTCATTCGCATCGGGATTTTCGAAATCAGTGCCTTTACGCTCATCGGTACCGTGATCACCGAACACGTTGCACCGTCATTGGTTGAGCTGGCCTAAACTGACGACGGGCCAGCTGATGCGCGTTCCCCGGCCGAGAGTCGAACAAGAGTAACGAGATGGGCTGCCGAGCCGGCGCGATTGGCTACCCATGGTCACGACCGACTTAATGATCCTTGGGCTCCTGCGCGGACTCATGTTCCGGCAGACCCAACAGCGTGGCGTCTGTGGAGTTTGACCCCTCGATAATCGGTAGCGGGCGGAAATCGAACCATTCGCTATAGGGAATTTGCTCGTCCGTGGGAATCAATAATCGCGGTCCGAACTGATACAGTGAACCCATCGAGATCTGTGATTCTCTGGCGATCTGACCTTGTTGAATCACAATTTCATACTCGATGCTGTAATGAATTTTGCCGTTGACTGACGTGCCATCCCACTCGCCCTTGTACAAATAAACGATCCCCGACAGTTTGTCTTCATTGGAATGGGGCGCTGCGGATATCGGAAAATGGGCGATCCAACGCTCGCCTGCTTCGACCTGGGTTAACGTAACCGGCGACGCCACAATTCGAGCCGGTCCGGGAGCGGTGTTGTGACTCGAACCCACAGAGGTTAGGGCGGGAACAGGCGGTTGCGTTGTCAAAAAAATCGAGTTCATAACGCGAGGCGTAAACAAGGATGATGTGGCCAGCGGAGATCGCGAAATTTCCAAGGTTATAAAAAGCTGGCCAGGCTTAGGAGTCGAGCCCCATTGAAGGCGTTCTCCTGATTCGTCGGACAGCCAGAGGTCGAGAACCGCCGTTTGGTAGAAGCCACCATTATAGAGTTTGGGACTGCGTTCATCATTGCCACGATAATAGGTGCCACCCAGGCGACGCGGATGCCGCGACCGCGGAGGACGAGGGTTCGTTTCGTCTGGAACGTAACGGGTGGCTGCCAACTTGGTTCGCTCGCGTTGCAAGTCCGCCTCGAGTTTACGAATGGTTTTAGCTGCGTTTTCGGCAGAACCAAAATGAAACAAAGCGACGGCCAAGACCATGAATCCCAACAAAGTCATGGTGTAGTGTCCGTATCCAATCGATGGTAACCGGCCAGGGGGCGATGCTCTCTCGCCGCTGCTCTGCTGTTGTTGCCGCCTCTTCTTTTTGTAACGCTCGTTCAGCAACACCAACAAGAAAAAGAGAACCAACGGGAATCCAAGAAATTTTAGATATTGGCCATCGCGATCATAGGTTTCTCGCAATTGAGTGAGGGTGAACGGGCTAGATTTGTTTTCCAAGAGATCTGAAGGATCAGCTGGCGTTTCAGTGGTCCCGTCTGAAGCTGGAGGTTGTTCTTTCAAATCAGTGGATTGGGTCTCAGGCCAATCCGCACCCGCATCGATCCACTTCTGGAAAAGGGCGATCTCATTGGCTCCTAACGGATCACCATCTTTGGGCATCCGGTACAGAGGATCACTGGAAATCAGACGCAGATACAATTCGCTGTCAGAAGCACCTTTGCCAAAAATCGAATTTCCCGTGTGGCCCCCCTTCAATGCCTGCGCTTTGGATTCAAGGTTGAGTGTGACATCATCGACGCCGCTGTGATGACATTCTAGGCATTTTGCTTGTAGGATCGGCCAGATCTGTGTTTGAAAATCAATCTTTTTCGCAGGGGTTTGCTCTGGCGATATTTCCTGTGAAAGCCCCGGCGCAGCAGAGAACACCATCAACAATAGCAGATATCGACTAACGAACAGACTTTGGAACATGACCCAGCACTTCAGGTGTATTGGTTGTGAACTCACACCTTAAATTCTAACTTAAATTCAGATCCGATGATGGGACTAGGGGGTCAAAGATGATCGTCTGACGTCCCCTGTATTGCTGATGCTCGCAACAACCATCAAATCTGATCCGCGGCGCCGGGGGCAATTTTTTCCTGAGATTGTTCTCCCTCGTTCTGTTCTTCTGCTGCTATGGAAGCTTCGAATCGCGGTGAAGCTACCTTGGTGGTGGCTGCCCGGCGTGGATGTTAACATGGAAGCAACGTCCCGTAAAACAGAAGGTTACTTGACATGCAATGGCCGGTCTCAACTCTGATAATCTCGTTCACATGGCTGGCTGTCAACGCTCCGTTTTCTTTGGTGATGCGTTCGGAGACGCCTAACATCGTTTTGATCATGGTAGATGATCTGGGTTGGATGGATTTGGCTTGTCAAGGCAATCGCCTGGTGGAGACACCGCATCTGGATCGGTTGGCCGAACAGGGGATGCGGTTCACGAATGCCTATGCGGCTGCCCCCGTATGTTCGCCCACGCGGGCCGCAATGCTTACTGGCAAGGCTCCCGCTCGCTTGCAGCTCACCAACCACATTCCCGATCAGCCACGTTTCATGCCGCCCGATGCCCAGTTGTTGTCGGCACCGATGCGCGATCACTTACCACTGGACGAGGTGACTCTGGCGGAACGTTTGAGGGAGGCGGGCTATGCTACGGGCTTCTTCGGCAAGTGGCACCTCGCCGGACAGGGAGATCCTGCGCTCTATCCTGATCGTCAGGGGTTCCAGGTCAATGTTGGGGGTTGCGCGTTGGGAGGTCCGCCGACGTTTTTTGATCCCTATCGCATTCCGACATTGCCCGACCGTCGACCTGGGGAATACCTCCCGGACCGTTTGGTGGACGAGACAATACAGTTTATGACCAACGCGAAGGAACAGCCTTTTTTTGTTTGTTTGTGGACCTATACCGTTCATTGGCCAATGGAAGCGCCGCAAGCGTTGCTGGAAAAATACGCCGACCGCAAGGGCCCAGGACTGAACGATACTCGGTATGGTGCCATGATCGAAGGCATGGACGCAGCGATTGGCCAGTTGTTGGCAGAGCTGGATCGGTTGGCGTTGACCGACAATACCTTGGTGGTCTTCACCTCGGACAATGGCGGCTTTGGAGGCGTCGCGGACAATCGTCCCTTGCGAGCCGCGAAGGGTCATTTGTATGAAGGTGGCATTCGCGTACCGATGATCGTGCGGTGGCCGAACAAGGTTCCCGCGGGGAGCGAATGCAGCGTTCCGGTGATCAGCATGGACGTCTATCCCACATTGCTCAGTGCGGCCCATATCCCACTACGCGACCACGAGGCGCCTGATGGCGAGAACCTATTACCGTTACTCACGGAGACCGGTTCGCTGACCCGCGACTCCCTCTATTTTCATTTTCCGAACTACGCTTGGCACGGATCCAACCGGCTGGGGAGTGCTATTCGCAGCGGGCCTTATAAACTAATCGAGTTTTTCGAAGACGATGCGTTGGAATTGTATGATCTGACCACAGACCTCAGTGAAACTCGCAATCTGTTGGCAGAGGAACCCGAACTCGCAGCCCAGCTGCAGCAGCGTTTGGCGAATTGGCGACGTGAGACCTCGGCGGCGATGCCACCTCGGAGGGACTAGATTGACTCATCGTCGGCCTTCCTCACCGCAGTTGTGATCTCTCAACCAATGTTTATTGAAAAATTTTGGAGTTGTGCATATGCGACTTTGTTCTGTGTTACTGGTACTCGTTGGATTGATTCTGTTTCTTGGGCCGATCACCCTAGTGGCGCAATCGCCGCAAGCCGATAGGGTGCGTGTTTTTATTCTGGCCGGGCAGTCAAACATGGAGGGAAAGGCCGCGAATAAGCTCCTGGAATATCAGGCCAACGCTCCGGCGACTCGAGAGTTGTTCGCCCACCTGCGACAGGACGACCAATGGATCGTGCGCGATGATGTGTTTATCAAGTTCCTGGGGCGGCACGGCGGATTGACAATCGGGTACGGTTCACCGAACCGGACGGGACTAGAGTTGGAGTTTGGCACGCTGATGGGCGACTCCTTTGAAGAACCTGTCTTGTTGATCAAAACCGCTTGGGGCGGTCATTCGTTGTATCAGAAGTTTCGGTCACCCAGCGCCGGTTTGCCTGCCGAGTCGCGACTGCAGCAGGAATTGGAACAGGCTCAGAAACGCGTAACCGACAACAATGAAAAGAATCAGAAGGACGATCCGCTGCCGACAATGGATGACATCAAACGACCCTATGGTTCGTCCTATCGAGCCATGTTGAGCGAAGTCGAAACGACATTGGCCGACTACGAGACATTGTTTCCTGCGCTCCGTGGAAAAAAGCTTGAGCTGGCGGGATTCGTCTGGTTTCAAGGATTCAACGACATGTTCGGCGATGGAGTGCCGGATGAGTACGAGGCAAACATGAAACACTTCATCCAGGACATTCGACGGGACTTGGACTCGCCACACCTCCCTTTTGTGATTGGTCTGTTGGGACAAAATGGATCGAAACCGGCGGAGGGAGCCATGTTGAAGATTCAGCAAGCCCAATGGGCGATGAACGACGTCCCTGAGTTCAAGGAGAACGTAAAGGCGATTCGCACGGACGAATTAGTCGATAAGGCGGCCGAGGGATTATTTCCCGATTGGCAAAATCATGTCGAGGAATGGGAGCAGGTGGGATCCGACCGACCCTATCATTACTTGGGCAGTGCCATTTGGTTTAATCGCATAGGCCACGCCATGGGTGAGGCGATGTTGGAGTTGATTCCAGCGACGCGGTGACGTTTATTTCCTCCCCGCATTGATGATACGTTGAAGTATCCTGGCCGATGACTGCGGTGAACCGAAGAGTCGCCGCCGATGGCGACTGCGACGTTGCTCTCGTATCGAGAATGAAATTCCGTGAGGTATTTCCGGGCCCAATCACACATGGGGCAAGAGAACCATTCTCGGACAGGTAAAAAAAGCCTGTCCATTTAGATTTCTCCCTTTAGATTTCTCATTCGGGCGTGGAATGATACGCGTTAAATGTTTCAAGGCATTTGACGATCGCTGACCCCCATTGGGCAGCCTTATTTGTTCATTCTTCGGATGTCCCAAAACTCGAGACGGCCGTCGGTAAGGCCGAGGGCTAATCGCTGCCCGTCCGCAGTGACTGCGATGGAGGCTCGCGGGGACGTTGTTGTCCGATGCTCCAAAGCCACCTGCCAGTTGCGACAATCGTAGTAGGTGACGGAAGAACCTTTATGCGTCGAAGTCACAACGAGTTCGTCCGAGTCAGTTGCATAGGCAATCAACGGATCACTGATAGGAATTCGCTTTAGCTCCTGGCCCGAATCAGACGCCACAATAATGACTTCATTGGCAGTATTCATGGCCAACCACGATGCGTCTTTGGCAAAGACCATGGCTTTTACTGGATCACATTTTTGTTCGAATACCATCTCCCGATTGGCAACATCATAGA
>JBGSIY010000644.1:0-2126 GCA_041742275.1 Pirellulaceae bacterium
CTTCGGCAATGCGGACGCGGACTGTGCGTTCCTTGTCTCGGTTCAGGTATCCCTGGCAAAAGTATTGTCGTTCGGGTTGCCGCCATTCGGAGCCGGTGACCAAAAACTTTCGTTCGATTTCTATAGGCATAATTGGAAAAATCGCGATGGAGCCAATGAACCACGTTATTTTGGGAGGGAAATTTGGCGAAGGCAAACGGTTTGTCAGAGACGCTTGATCTCGGGAACGCGTCAAAACAGGGGTCGCTGATATGTCCCCGAATCGTAAATTCCCGTTTCAATTATTCTGTTCTCGGGTAATCGACACAGTTTAGAGTATTGACGCAGGAATGGGGGCCATGGTTTAGCTGGGACGTGATGTTAAATCAGGAGAAAGCAATCGATCCCCGTTCTGCTGTCACTCGTCTGCCAGCAGAAAAGGTGCTGGCAAAAAGTCAAAGTGTACCTTTTGATCCAATTATAACGAAAATTCTAATGAGTTCGATCTTATCGTGTCGATTCCCTTTAACACATATACGACTTTTAACGGCGTGATTGCGCCGTTTGCGGGGTCGTCAAACCAATTTGCTGGCACAACAACACCGTTGGAACCGTTTGCCGCGGGAGAAATCGATGAAGACAAGACTGGGTCTGTTCTGTTTAGCCTTGGCCATGTTAGCCTGGGGACCAACCGCGAGGGGTCAATACGACCAATCGTATCCGGCTGGTGCCGTGGGGCAGCAAGGAGGTTTTCAGCCTGCAAGGGCTGACTTCCAACTTGGCTTACCGGGGCGTGTGTGGTTTGAATCCAACTTTGCCGACCGCGGCCTTGGGTACCAAGGGTCCTATTTGACCTTAGGTGGCAAGACGCAGTTGTTCGAAGACTTTTTGGATGGGCGTTGGATAAGCGAGGCTCAAGGGCACTACGCGATAGAGAGCGGAGGTTTCTTCGGAAACTTCGGCTTGAGTCGCGTCTTCAGTGTGCAATCGGCAGGTGCTGATTTCACCTTGGGAGCGTGGGTTGACTATGACGGCGACAAGCAGGGTGATTTTGCCCATGACTTCACGCAGGTCAGTGTCAACGGATCGATCAAGACACGACGATGGGACGTGATTGGTAACGGATACTTTCCGATTGCCACCACAGACTATGCGTTGGGCGATCCCACTGGAGTCAACTGTTTCATTGACAATCGCATTGTCATGATCCCGGGAATCGACAGTGCACTGGAAGGTTTCGACGTCACTCTTCGAACGCGTCCTCAGACATTGAGTATGGTTAACGGCACACTCGATGTCGGGGGTTACGCCTACCAATCGGAACTCATCGATCAATTTGGTGGTGCACGTGTACGACTGGGATTCCAATTATTGCAAGGCATGATTATCAACGCCGAAGTCAACCATGACGATCGGTTCAGTACGACCGGTGTCCTCCAATTGGCATTTGCCTACGGAGCAAACGCTCGTGGCAATGAATACTCGATGGTAGGACGCGACCTAGAACCTACGATTCGTAATGACCATATCGTTCGATTCCAACAAGATGTGGTGTTTGCGATCGACCCAGACACGGGACGACCTTACAACGTGATCCATGTGGACAACAACGCCGATCCCGCCTTTGGCAATGGAACGGTGGAAACTCCCTTCGATCGTATGGTCAATGCCCAAAACGCATCGATCGAAGACGACATCATCTTTGTTCGTGAGGGCGATGGAACGACTCGCAACTACAACACAGGAATTGTGTTGAAAGACGGTCAGATGTTATTGGGTGATGGGGTTTCGCATTTGATCCCTGTACAAGATGGCCGATTCTTCGAATTGTGCAACGACATTGACGGGGTCCGACCTCGGATCACGGGTCGCAACAATGGTCCTGCTGTGACACTAGCCAATCGCAACACGGTCCGCGGCCTAGTGATTGACGGTGCCGCTGCTCCTGGTGGAATGAACTACGGCATTTATGGCGACGGCTTTGCGGCTGGATCTCCGATCGACTCGGGAATTATCGAAGACAACGATATCAGCGGAGCGATTCTGGACGGTATCTACTTGCGAGACATCACGGGAGATTGGAATTTTGCACGCAACACCGTGCGTAACAATGGCTTCCATGGTATCTACATCGAGAACGCCAATGA
>JBGSIY010000645.1:0-1984 GCA_041742275.1 Pirellulaceae bacterium
TGCGTGGACATCTGCCAACGATGATCCACCGCGTTCTCAATGCCCTCCAAAACGATGCCAACGTTTAATGAATGACATGTCTTAATCAATCCCTCAACCAGTCTGCGTCGATAGGGGTCATCAGCACAACCACGCACGATCTCCATTTCTAGTTTCACCAAATCAGGGCGAATGGCATTGAGGACTTCGATGCCCCGATTTTGTGACCCCAAGTCATCGACGGCCACATTGACTCCGTAGCCACGACAGTCACTGGCGAATTCGATCAACCTTTTCGGATCATAAGCGTGGGAAGCCTCCACGATTTCCAACACGATTTGATTCGGATGCAATTCGGCCGTCTTCAGTGCCTCAAGAAATTGCCGCCAACAAAAATATCCGCGAAAAAACAACTCGGGGTTTAGATTTACAAAAGCCCGTTGATTTGTCTGGATTTTGTTGAGATTCTCCAAACACGCACCAAACACAATTTTTTGAATGTACAATTCGCTCTCAAAATCAATCGCCAACGAAAAAATCTCACGTGGCGTGAGTACAAACTCATCGTCATCAGCATACCGCACCAAGAGTTCAAACCCAAAAGTCCCCAACGTGGGCTTGGTGATCATGATCGGCTGAAAGTGACAGTGAACTTCCCGTCGTTCGGCCGCACGCTGCAATCCCTGCAAAATATTCACGCGCCAAAAGTCTTGGAAGGGAACATGAATCGCCGCTTTCTTGCCTACCAGATTGACGATGACGGAGAAGCGGTCTAGCCGAGCGTTCCCCAACTGCCTTTTAAATTCAACCAACGACTTCCAAATCGTGTCTGCCGGTCCACGGACCTTGGCAATCGATGTCATCGTCACGTCCGTTTGATCATAGAACGACATTTTCTCGCAAATCTGCAAGTCGATGGACTGTTGTGAGCCAACCAGCTCGAGATAGGGATTGTGCGGTTCCATCATTTTTTCCAAAAAAGGCGTTGTCGGTGCCGCAGTTCCTGAGGTGGGGAACCGGTTCAGCGTCTTGGGCCTAACGTCGGCAACGCGCCAGCCAGTCGAGATGAAACGAAACAACAGCGGTGGATTCTTTTCCACGCCACTGGAACACAGAAACGCTCCCTTTCTGTATCGGAAAAACTATTTCGACTGAGAATTCTCAATACAATCGGAAACCGGTTTTTCACAAAGGGAACAGGAGGTTGCCCCGTCTTTTCCGGTTTTAGCGGCAATGCCGCCGCAAGATCCTTGTATTGGTTTGTTCGAAAAGATCGCTCCAATCGCCATGGCCAGCACGGCAATTAAGAAAACTACCAAGGCACCCAGAAATGCCCGCATTAGGGAATTCGTTTCGGGGGGATTCGCTGTCGAATCGGAGAAAGGAAATTCGGCCGACGACCACTCTTTAAACCCCGTCCCGTCCCTTTGGATCGTCATTAATTCGAAACCCACTTTCTGGGCCAGGTCACGCCCTTTTTCACGCCCCAGCACCATGATGGCCGTGGCATAGGCATCGGCCGTCATACAATTGTCGGTGACAACACTCACGCTGGCCAAACCATTTTCCACTGGCCACCCTGTTTGGGGATCGATGGTATGGGCATAACGTTTTCCGTCAATCATTACAAAGTTTCGATAGTCGCCGGAAGTAGCCACGGCGCCATCCATCGAAATAACTCGTTGGGCCTGACGCCCAATGTCCATCGGTGCTTCAATACCTACTCGCCATCGAGTTCCATCCGGCTTCGCTCCTTGGACACGAATCTCGCCACCAATATCGACAAAGAAACTTTCCATGCCTAAGTCTATTAACATCTCCGCGATTTGATCCACCGCATACCCCTTGGCAATCGCTGATAAGTCCACTTGTAATTGGGGAATTGACTTTTTTAGACCCGGTGGATCGCTGCGAACCTCTAATCGTTGGAAGCCGACGCCGGCCAACAAGTCCTTCAACTCGGCCTCTGTTGGCAACACGAGTTCCCCAGGTTCGGGTCCAAAGT
>JBGSIY010000646.1:0-5307 GCA_041742275.1 Pirellulaceae bacterium
CGACCTTCCGTGGTTTCTGTGTGAAACGAATATTCACACGGAGGGTCGTCTCATTCTTGACTTCAAGTCAAGACCAATAAGTCCAAAATTCCCAAGCACTTGCGCTCAACTCAAAACGCAATTGTGGCGCTGTCCAGTTAAGAATAGCAATGAAAACGAAAAGGTATTAAAGTACGCATTTATTTCTACTTTGGATATATCGGATAGAGAGCATGAAAAAGAGCTGGGGATTTTCACAAAGAATTTCTGCGCTACAACACCTGGACAATTGAACCTGACGAGCTTCTTGAAATTTCCTATTGAAGAAAAATCAGAGGCTCTAGCATTCAAATACGTGGTTGACAAAATGAAAACCGTTCAACTCAAATGGCGGATTACGTGTGCGATCTTTTACCTAATCGGCATTATTTTGATGTTATTCCCACTAGTACAATCATTTTTGTTTGTAGCTAGTTTTTAGCAAAGCGTTTTAGGTACAAACCTGTTTTTCGTTTCACGAAACACCAAAATGCCCGCCAACTGATTCGAATGTCACAAATTTGCTGCCACAGTGCCGGCATGTTCGGCGGCGGCGAATTGTGCCGTTTCTTAAGCGTTCCGTGTGAGTCACTTCCAAATGCTGGCAGCCGCAGACTCGGCATTGGAGGCCGCGGGGTTCCTCTTCTTTCTTGACTCCGGTGGTTAGCTCCGGTGGTTTGTTCTTATCGCTCATGCTCGCCTCCGGTTCGGGATGTCTTTGGCTGTGATACGTCGGCGTGTTTTGGCGGGGCCGTGGGCGCGGTCGATCGAGGGGAGGACGGAGCCGGCCATCGAGGCGGCGACGCAATTTCCAACGAGGCAGTCAAGCCAGTGGTTGTCTCGGCCGGGATAGGCATCCCACATCGTGACGGTTCGCCCCGAGGCCTTGGACTCGAGCTGCGTCGGGTACTCGGCCGTCAAGTGCTCACCCAATAAATGATGCGTCTGGGCATCGGTGCCAGGGAGTGTGAGTGAGCCAGGTTCGCCGGGTGAAACGGCGAAGCGATCGAAGACGAACGACTTCCAGAAGTTCGCATCGAACAGTACGTGTCGCGACGCGCGTTTGACGGCGCGAGTCACCATCCAATTGAGACCGATCTGATCGCCCGGTCGTTGCTCGTAGGCGTTGAGCGGTTTTTGCTGGGGACCTATCGAGCGGCCGTAGCTGGGGATGCCGATCCCTGAGAAGTCGGGGTCACGGCAGGTTTGATACACCAAGTGGTTCTTGTAACCGGCGTCGACCAGCAAACGGGAGTTGCGGATCGTCACACCATCCTCGCGGTGGTAGGTCGTGCTGAGCAAGCGGCCCGCGAGTTCACGGAGTCCCGCGAGGATGGCTCCGTCGATATTCGTCCCCGCGTGTTTCTGACGGAGGGTCTGGTTGAGATCCCGCAGGCCGAAGTAGTGGCGGCGTTGATCGGGCTCGGTGCCATAGTCGATGATCGCTCCGGTGAAGTCGCTGGACCAGGCACAGACCATGTAGAAGAGGATCTCTTGTTGCACGTCGATAAACGCCGTCACGCGATCGCAGACGAGGGGGACCAGGTTGCGTTTGACGCGACTGAGTTTCTGAATCAGGATTGACGCCGGCGGGACGATCGCCAGTTGATCCGCGTCGTGGCGTTTTGGTTCGTTTTGATATTCGCTGTCGAACGTCAGGGGGTGATCGATGCGGAGGTTATAGGCGTGCTGGAGGGCGGAGAGTTCACCCTCGAAGTAGCGCACGGGCCAACCGACCTGGCTCCCTTCGTCCATCACCTCGCGGTGACGGGCGTAGTAGTCGGTTGCGAGTTGGCCGTCGCCCCCGGTGGCCAGGTCTCGGCGTCGGATTTCGGCGTATTCATCCCAGCGGCGTTTGGCCTCGTCACTGTCCGGCCATTGATAAACGAGCTTGCACCTGCGGCCGTTCCATTCGGGGTGTCGGCTACGGTCTAGGATCTGATCGGCCAGGTCATCGCATTCAATAACCGTGCAGGGCATGGCGGCGGCGATTTTTTTACCGGGTCCCGCGAGGCCGATGATGGCTCCGGTGATCAGCTTGAGCCGTTTGTGCGTCTGGCTGGGGCTGCGGGCAGATTCGTCGGTCTGCGGGTCATCGATGATAGCCAGGTCGGGTCGGACCGTCTTGCCATCGGGGCGGGTGAATTTCATCCCGCGGACTCGGCCCGTGATGCCGCGAACGCAGATGATCGCACCGCTGGCCAGGCTCCCCTCAACGGTCGGCAGGACGATTGTTGTTCCTGACCATTTGATTTGAGTGCGAAGCCCGTCACACAGTTGCCCCTTGGCCCGGTTATTGATCCCCTCGAGGCGGGCGATCGGATAGCAGACCTCCGGGAAGTCCTCGGCCAATAGGTCGTTGCACTCGAGTTCCGTGCGGATCGATTGGAGCAGCTCGTCCGCGGCGTCTTGGCTGGCACCGATCAAGGCGACGAACTGACGGCGGCCGGTGACCACGGCCCAGATGACGGCGACCTCGCAAATGGTGGTCTTGCCCGATCCTCGCGGGAGTGCGAAGGCGTGGAGGCGGCCTTCGATGATGGTCTTCTCGAGTGCCTCGATTAACTCGAGGTGATCTTCGGAAAATTCCAGGATAAACCGATCGGGGAAGTACTCGCAGAAGGCCAGCAGCGAATCCCAGGCTCGGGCGCGTCGCTCGGGGTCGCGAACAACGGGAAGCGGGGCGATGTCCCGGCCGCTGCGACTGGACGCGGCGTTACGTTCACGCTCGCGATCTTTTTTGCGTTGATAGGCGTCGGACGCGTCGTTCTCGCGGGGGTCCTCGGCGGGGGCGTGAGGGAAAAGGTGACGTTTGCCGGCGAGGTGACCGATGAAGCGGACGATGTCGATCGTTTTGCCGTCGCCGAATTTCAGACCGTCAGAGGCAAGGAGCTGCCGTAGGCGACGATCGTCGAGGACCGATCCCATGGGGGTGGAATTGAGGACCTGGAGGAGTTGGCCTGGTTTGAGCTTGCGCGGGTCCGAACGTGGATTATTTGTCACTGCCGTTATGATCGGTTTCAACGCGCGTGATACGGCGGCTAATTGATCCGTTTGCATACTCACCTTCACGCGCACAGGCAGACGGTGAGCTATCTAACGATAGCCGTCGTGCTGTTAGCTTCAGCGCGTTTGGTTAGGGGTTTGTTCGGGCTGCAACCCGTTCAAGCCCCGCCTTATTACTTCACGTGGTAGGCAAGCCACGCTCCGTAACGAATGAGATTGACTGTTCCATCGCCATTGGCTGGAGCTCCCTCGTCCAGATCGGATCTGATCATCTGCACCGTTATACCCTGCCCTGTTACTGTCGACAACAGTTTTGCTAGTGCGTCGACGGTCATTCCATTGGGATCGGGTTTAGGCGTGTTCGCTTTTTTCTTTTTCATGGGCAAGTTGTTCTCGGGCGAGTCGTGCGGCGTAACGCGGAACGAGGTAGAAGGCGATTGGCCAGAACGCTCCGCGACGTTTTGCAACCGCGATCCATTCGGGAGTTATTTTGGCGATCCGTCGGAGTAGCGCCCCCTGCCCGCTCCGGGCCATGATCGTTTCAAACTCATTGTTCCATGTTGGATCAAAAAAACAACGCATCCGGCCGTTGGATCCTCGGAAGCGGAAACCGTTTCGGCTGCGGATGCCGCGTCGGCCCCAGTCGTACATGGTCGCTCGATGGAGTACTCGAGGCAGGGATGTGTAGGTCGGTTTGGTTTCGATCATGAGAATAGTCTTTCTCGGCACCATTTTGTGTTGATGCTACTTGTCTAGGGAAGTACGGTTACCTCGACCAGCTCTTTAGCTCCACCGACTTCTCGTTTTAGATTGCTCCAAGCCAACTTGCGAGCTGAAGCAAGAGTGCCACTTTCGAATACTGTCTCACTGGAGCAGCGTCCTTGCCCGTCTGTGAAAGTTATTTCGAAAGCCCAAAATCCTTTTCCACTTGGCTTTCGTCCGTGGCTCGCTTCAAATTGTGTTGTGTTCGTCTTCATCGTTTAGTTCCTTTTTTTGTGATATTCATCTGCTCTGTATTAACTATAGGCAGCACGAGGCGCGTTCGATCGCTCTGAATTTCGTGGACAAAAAGAATCAACAAGAATCACAAAAAACAGTTGTGATGAAGTTGGGTTCGAGATGGTGGGTTGCTTGAGACGGTGCGAGACGCGAATAAGCAACCGAAGACTTTTCGCAGCAAAACATTCTTAAAAGGCAACAGACATTTCCCAAGTGTCCACTCCGAATTTTTTCTATTTGCACAGTTGAGCCGAGGCCGAGTGCCAGGCGTCGACAATATCTTGACCGCGTCCATAGCGCTGGCCCTCGGGGAGCGGCAGATTGAATTCGAATCGGAGTGCACTCTCGGCGACTTCGGTGGGCAGGTCGATCGCCTTGGTGCCAACCACGCCCCATGAGCTGGCCTTGAGTTCGCCCTTGAGCGGCCCATCGTAGTCGACGACCTCGAAATCTGCACCGATGAATCTGTTCGCCAGTTCGCGAACTTGGGCCAAAGTGTGGAACTTCTGGTAGAGCCAGATCCCACGTTGGTACATGGCCGTGATGCCGTTCTGGTCTAGGAACCAAACGTCTCGAGTCTTGCCGGTGCTGACCATCCGTTTTTGCGTGAGGCGATCGGAGAAGGAACGGGAACGGCCGGAGAAGGCGATCAGCCCGCCGGGTTTGCAGAGAGCGTTAAGGGTCCCGAGCACGGCGTTCTCGGCTTCGACCGACGTTACAGAATTCAACACGCTATCGCAGACGACCATATCGAACGGCCCGTGGTTGCGAAGTTCTTTGCAAAGCTGCGTGATGTGACGTTGGACGAGACCGACATTGAGCTCGTCGCTGCCTTGTTTGCGGAGATAGAACTCGAGGCCCATGATGTTGTGGCCAGCGGCCTTGAGTTTCTTCACGTAGTCCATCTGGCCAGCACCGAAGTCGAGGATTCGCATCCCTGGTTTGATGCGTGGGATCACGATGCGCGAATACAGCCGGGACGTGCCGGGGCGTTCTGTTGCTCCCTCACGTCGCAGCCGTTTCATTTGAGCGAAGGTCTGAGCCCACATCTGCTCAGGGAGGTGCGAATAACTGAACTCGCCGTACTGCTGGCCGAGGTAGCGGAGGACCGAGACGCCTTTATTCTGTGGTAGGACGCAGACGCGGAGAGGTTTGCGGAGGTTGTGACAGGCGAGAGCGTACAAGGGCGAGGCCAAGACTCTGCCGGCAGGGTCGGCCACGCAATTGCCCCACTCGCCGAACTTGGTCAGCAGCTTGCAGATCTCGGAGAGCTGGCTGGCCTTG
>JBGSIY010000647.1:0-3339 GCA_041742275.1 Pirellulaceae bacterium
GACTGTTTCTTTTTGATCGACGGCTGTTTGGTGATGCGTGATGAGGAACCAACAGCAGCCCATTCACAAATATCTCGACCGACGCAGTGATTCGCTCGGTCAATTTATCGCGAGATCCTCCAATACAACCGTTGACAAAGCTGCCGAACAACAAATCCGCGTACGCGTCAATTGTGCTTGTTGGATTCACTTGGCGAAACTCTCCCGAGGCGACTCCCGCCGCAACGATCGCATCGAGTCCATCACGGCGTTCAGCCCGATACATTAAATGTGTGGGATAGACCGAATCCCGAAACTCGGCTCGCTCCATGATCATGATTTCGACGGCACTGGGATATTTTTTATAAAATTCTGCACAAGCCATAGCGACACGTCGCAAGACTTCCGCCGCTCCCTGCTCTGCAACGATGGCGGCCATCATTTCTTCGCCACCGATCTTCTGATCCACAAATTCGCCGATCCACTCCACACAATGCCGAGCCGTCGCCAAGAACAAACTTTGCTTGTTCCCAAAATGGCGATATACGGTCCCTTTGCCAACGCGGGCCAAATCGGCGATGACCTGCACATCCGCCCCATGAAATCCCTCTTTGGCAAACACAGCCAAAGAGTGTTTTAAAATCGCCCTCTGCCTAGACTGAGCATTCTCATCACGTTTTTTCACGACCATCGCCCGTACCCGATTCCTTCTCTGTCAATCAATATATTAAACGGACGCGTCCGTCCGATATATCATAGTTCGCATGACGGGGGTAGGCAAGGCACAACGCTGGCAAATGACGAAAAAAGGAAGATGGAACGAGGGCGAAAGGGGACAACGGCCAGCGAACACTTTGAAAGCCGGAGTCCAGGTTAACCCGTCACGCGCAGGCGGGTACACATATGAAATCGACGTTTCTCAATCTTGACTACACCGTCGTTGGATTTCAGGAAGGGCCTCAGCAGCACGGGCACAGAGATGCAGCGTGACGAGGCCGGAAATATCAGTGGCCACGGCGGGATTGATCTCCAGCGTCGCTTTTCCATTTTGTATCGCGCGGTAAATGGGTTCCAGAATATACGGGAACTGGCTGCTGGTCCCCACACTGACGACCAAATCAAAACCGCGATTCAGTTCCTGATCCAGTTTCGCCAGAATATCCGTCGGTAACATTTCGTCAAACAAGACCACATCCGGCCTCATGCCCCCGCCACAGTTCGAACATCGCGGGGGCAGACTCACGTTTTCATAGCTAACGACGTCCAGCATCGTCGCGCAACGCGGGCACCGCAAACGCCGCAGCGTCCCATGGATCTCCAACACGTTTTGAGCACCCGCTGATAAATGAAAGCCATCGATGTTCTGGGTCAAGGTCCAGACGCGTGGCCAATTCTTTTCGAAATAAACAATCGCCTCGTGTGCCGCATTATAGGTCTTGCCGCGCGCCATGAATTCCATTTGCGCAAGGTACTTCCAAGTGATCTCGGGATGGGATCGAAAAACGCTACCGGACAGAGCTTGCTCAATGGTCAATCCATCTTCCGTCACGCGACCATCATACAGACCGCCGACTCCGCGGTAGGTCGGGAGCCCCGAATCAGCCGAAACCCCAGCCCCTGTCACGAACAAAATACTCTGGGCGTTCCGAAATAACACAACAGCATTTTCTATCGCTTCCAGGTATCCCATCAATACTGAAACCTAAACCGATTGACCTCACCCACTGACACACACCCCATGCTATCGATTGAATCCCATATAGAAACTAAACATTTGCAGATCGTCACCGTCAGCTCGGCTGACCGGGAAAGCGAAGTCAAAGGCCAGCGGGGCTCCTAAACCGGCCGCAGGCATATGGACGCGAAAGCCAAAACCGGGAGCAACGCGGAAGTTATCCCAGTCAATCCGCACATCCTCTTCAATCGTACCGTAGTCACAAAACAAAACACCCTTGATCATATCATCTGCCGTTAGCGGGAATGTGTACTCCAGCGTGTTCAGCATTTGAAACTGGCCCCCGACGCGGACGCCCGTTTCCGTGGGGCCCACGCCGCGGAAGGAAAACCCTCGCATTGTTGAAAAGCCCCCCGCGAAATAATTTTCGAAAATAGGCGTGTCGCTTCCACTAAAGCCTAAACGCATACCATGGCTGACGGTGTGACGCCCGGATCCATCAGGTCGCTGGTACATCAATTTGTAATTCCTCAGCTCCACATCGCCACGCGGAAAACTAGCCTCGCCAAATGCCTGGCTGAAGGCCAGCGACATATAGATCCCCTCGGTCGGCAAAAACGGATGATCGCGCGTATCATTCACCAAACTGACTTGTCCCAAAAATAGGTCGGTGCTTCCGAGAGCGTCGTTTAATTGGGCCGAAGTATTCACCCGTGGATCGTAAATATCGACATCTTCCATCCGCAACGCGGCACTGAGACTCAGGTCAGGCGTCAATCGATAACCGAGCGCCACGCGGCCGCCCAGTCGTTGTTCGCTCCAGTCAAAATACCGACGGTCAAACAAAAAACCGCTCAACGACAAACTTACAGGAGTGTCCAAAAAATAGGGCTCAACAAAGTTCACCATATACCGTTGAACTTCGGTACCTGGAACCAATTCCAAACGAAACGACTGCCCCGCTCCTCGCCAGGCAATTCCGTCCGTGATATCGCGAACGCTTCTGGGAAAGCGACGAATGTCAAAGTTCTGTTCATCAATCACGAACTGCCCCACCAACCCATTGTCCGAATTGTAGGCACCCCCAATGTTCACTCGGCCCGTTCTCGCCTCCGAAACATCGATCTGCAAGTCCGCATAGTTCTGAGGAAATGTCCCGACTCCCGACGGAGCATTGGACATAATACCGGGGTACATTTCATTCGGAGCACCCAATTGGGGCGAGGGGATCATCAAGGGATTGGCAGGGGTATTGGAATTTAGCTCATGGTATTGATAGGTCGTTGGTTGAACGGTCCCTTTGGTCTCATCTTGGTTTCCACCCGATGACATCGAGGATGAAATCCGGTTGGCCTGATGAGCGGGAGCTTGAAACGTAACGTCATTTGAGAACTCACCCTCTTGTGCCCAGTTGGCTGTCCGCACACCGGGATCTTGGCCACGGACAGTGATCGGTTGCTCGCCGCTAGCGAGTGTCACATGGGACGGGTTGGAGGAATAAGAGGAGGAGGCGACAGCCGTTGACAGCGGGGGGACTTGTCTGGCTACCAACGGAGTTTCGTTGGCACCGGCCGGAGATGGTGACAACTCAGCTGAATTGTTTTCTGGTGGTAAGTAATGCTTTAAGTGCGAAGACTCATTGGGAGTGATGGCGGCAAACGGAATCTTATCAGTCGACCCTTTCC
>JBGSIY010000648.1:0-8173 GCA_041742275.1 Pirellulaceae bacterium
CGACCTTCCGTGGTTTCTGTGTGAAACGAATATTCACACGGAGGGTCGTCTCATTCTTGACTTCAAGTCAAGACCAATAAGTCCAAAATTCCCAAGCACTTGCGCTCAACTCAAAACGCAATTGTGGCGCTGTCCAGTTAAATAGCGTCGCTTCCTCGTTCACCGGTTCGAATGCGAACAACATCGTCCACGGGCAGAATAAAAATTTTGCCGTCGCCAATCTCGCCTTGGTCTCCACTGCGCCCTCCCTTGATGATCGCCGCAATGGTCGGTTCCACGAACTTGTCATTGACGGCAATTTGCAATTGGACCTTGCGTCGCAAGTTGCTTGAGACGTCGTCTGAGCCGGGTTGTTCCGATTTGCCTCGTTGCCGTCCGAAACCCTGGCAGTCCATGATCGTCAACCGAAATACCTCAACGTCTGTGAGGGCTTGTTTTACCGATTCCAGTTTGTGAGGTTGAATAATGGCAATGATCAGCTTCATGAACGCTCCATTTCGCAGTTGTGACCTAATCGGTTCAATCTAACGAAATGCGACAAAATCAACAACTCCCGCTATGTGTCACGTTGATTTGGTGATTTTGCGGGAGGGTGCTGAAAATGACGAACAAAACTCGTTTAGCGAAGTATTTACTTTAGAACAAGAAGATGGCGTCTAAAGCGGGCATCAAGTCTCCCGAATCGATTGCACCTGCTCCGTAATCCATGCGTACTTCGGGGCGGATCACGATGTTAGCATGAGGACGATAATTCAAACCTGAAGTGAAACTCCAAGTCGAACGGGATGATGTGAAAATCTGATCCGACTTCCACCACTCCACTCGGTTGCCAATCGAAAGGCAAGGGTTGATGGCATAGAACATATAATTGGTGATGCCAAACTCTTGATTTGTATGCAGATTCAAATTGTCTCCCTGCAGTACATAAGTGAGTTTGTCGCTCAACTTAACTTCGGCAACTCCCGAGTTCAGTAGGCCGGTGCCTCGATAGCCCGTATCGCCAAAGGAATTGGTAACCGAGAGTGAAATGTCAGGGTTGACTTTGTAACGAAATCCTCCGAGATAATTGAAGCCGTTGTCTGTGTTTTCAAATCCCGTGTCCCACCCGGCCGTCAATCCAGCGAGTATTGTCAAGTCGGGAGACGCATCGTACATCCCCAATACGCCTGTGTGACCAAACGGTTCAGTGAAATTGCGAGTGAAAGTGCGGCTGTAAAAAAAGTTCTCAACCGATGGGACGTGTTCGTAGCCAAAAGGGGACAGGAATCGACCCGCTCGTACTCGCCAATCACAATTTGCAAACTCCAGGTAGGCCTGAGGCAATGCTGCACCATAGGAGCCAAAGTCCCAGCCGTTATCCCAACCACTTGGAGCACCTGTTGGACTGTTGCCTCGCGATTGAATTTCTTGACCGTCAATGCCGTAGACCATATCCACACGGTAGCCTACCGACCAATCAGAACAGCGAGCGGCAGGACGCTCGATATAAGTCCACAATTGATGCAGATTCAATCGGTCATCACGCGTGTTGAAGTAGGGTAGGTTCGTTTCGTGATAGCCGGCTTGCGCGAATCCACCGATAGTCAGGCCGCGAGGTGTGGTCCCAATTAGTCGTTGGACAGGCCCCAAGTTGCACCAACTTGATGCCTGTTGTTGATTCATCAAATCGGGGTCGGTCGCGTTGCTGCGAGTATTCAAACCGGGAGTCTGTTCAGTGGGATTCATCCACCCATTTGTGTTGGGAGCTGCGGGAACTTTGTCTGTATAATCAGCTGGATTGCCTGAGGCACCGGGTTCCTGAGGGTCTTGAATGTTGCCAAACAAGTGAGCTGAACCCGTCGATGCTTTGGTAACCGGAGGCAACGGAATCGTGGGAGATTCAAAGTGATACGTCGGCGACGAACGCCAGGGAAACGCCGCCTCCTGAGTCGCCGGTTGTCCATTGAGTCCATTCCCTACATTTTGCGCCATCACCATGGTGGGAATAAAACAAACGAGATGCAGGGCACAGGTGGCGATTAATAACTTTCGCATCGGAATCTGCCTAAGTCGGGTTTTTGGGTTGCCGGTTATCGAAAAGCGTTCGACTCTAAAGGCAGTACAGCTAGCACGCTGAGGACATCCCTTAGAATCCGTCCAAGAGGAATATCGGGAACCCGAGGTGCGAAAGAGACCAATTTAAGATTAATTCGTCTGGGGCAAGCTGGTTAAAAGATACTGATGGGAGAGACTGATCCGGTATTGAAGACTTTAGCGGTTCAGTTCAACCTCTAGCGGTTTAGATCATCGAAGAGGGCGTCGATGTAATTGTCCACGGAAAACTCGGCGAATGCATCGGGCGTTTCTCCTAGCCCAATAAATTTAACCGGAAGATTGAATTCCTGGCGGATGGGGATCGCCACACCGCCTTTGGCAGTTCCGTCGAGTTTGGCCAGGATGATTCCGGTGCATTCGGCGGCTGCAGAAAACCCTTTGGCTTGACTGATGGCGTTTTGACCGGCGGTAGCATCGAGCACGAGCAGAACTTCATGCGGGGCACCCGGAATTACTTTTCCGATCACGCGTTTGATCCGCGTGAGTTCATCCATCAGGTTGGCTTGTGTCTGCAATCGGCCGGCAGTATCAATGATGCAGATATCGATGTTTTCATTTTTTGCGGCTTCGGTTGATTTAAAAGCGACGCTGGCCGGATCACTACCATGACGGCCTGTAACAATTTTCGCCCCTAAACGCTCGGACCAAATCGACAATTGTTCGACGGCAGCAGCGCGAAACGTATCTCCAGCACCTAACACCACGGATTTGTTGGCCGAAACGAATCGGCGAGTGAGTTTGGCGATGCTAGTTGTTTTTCCGGATCCATTAACACCCACAACCATGATGACCGTCGGGCCCGAGTCGGCGAAATGAATCCCGGTTGAATCTTCTCCCATCAATTCGCGGATACTGGTTTTTGCCGAGGCGATCAATTCGGAGAGGTGGACTTTTCTTGCTCGGAATTTGTGATGAACGTCGTCGCGAATTTGGGACGCGGCCCGATTGCCCATGTCCGTTTTGACGAGAAAGGTAAAGAGTTCATCCAAGAAGGCATCGTCCACCAAGCGACCGTCCTTGCCGATCAAGTCGCGAATGTCGGTGTTCAAGAACTGAGCTGTTTTTTTCAGTGCTTCCCGAAAGCCCGAAAACATGCCACGTTGGCCTTTACCAGCATTTTCCGCAGACGGAGTTGCATCTGCTGCGACAGCCTGAGGGGGAGTTTTGGCGGGAACCGAATTTGCAGCCTTCAGGTTTGATTTTCCCGCAGCATCAGTCGTGTTTTTTTCAGCTTCGGCAACAATCGGCACGGAGTCTCCGGCGTTCCCTGGTGAGGAAACGGGTTGGTTGTCCGCCGGTTTTTTCTTTCCGAATGGATTCCAAGTCGCCATGTTTATTTAACTTTTGTTTCCGTGAGTTCAATTGACGCCTGGCTCAACAACACGATCTGGATGAGCGTTGAGCGCGGGCGAGGGGAGTGTGGTACGAGAATCAAGGTTATCGCCAACGCTGGCTTTGGATTTCAAGGCCAGTTGATTGCGGTAGATTCGGTCTAAAATTCCATTGACAAATTTGGGTGATTGGTTGGAACCAAACCGCTTGGCAATATCAATGGCTTCGTTAATTGCGACTTGGTGCGGCGTATCGGCATATAGAAACTCAAAGGCAGCCAATCTCATGATATTGCGATCGATGGGAGGCATACGCTGAAGTTTCCAATTTTGTGCGGCTGCGGAGATTTGTTTATCGATTTCGCCGCGTTTTTGCCGAACGCCAAGGAACCAGCGTTCGCCCAAGGCAATTAGCTTGGCATCGCCACGCAATCGACCAGCCAGGAATTGCCGCCAGTCGATCTCGCTGTGGGGATTCAAGTCATCTTGAAAAAGCAATTGCAAGACAACTTGTCGAACTCGACTGCGACGTGACATGGTTGATTTGGCGTCCTAAAAATTCGAATGGGGATCAAGGAAAAAAACAAGGCTCTCCCGGTGACAATGGAACCCGAGGGCGTGGATATTAATCATGCACGACGACACGGTTCAATTATGGGGTTCCCGAGTGACTCAAGAAATCGCTTTAGGGACCTTGGCAGTTCCTATTGTGTGCTTTAATCGCAACATGTCCAGTGCTGCTTCGGCTGCTTCTTCTCCTTTATTGCCGACCCGCCCCCCGGAACGTTCAACCGCCTGTTGCAAATTATTGCAAGTCAAAAGGCCAAAAGCGATTGGAATTCCTGAATCCAGGGACAGTTGGCCGACACTGAGGCTGACGAAGCGATTAATATGTTCGTCGTGGGTCGTTTCGCCTTTGATCACGGCTCCCAGGGTGACAATCGCGGCAAATCGCTGCGTGTCGATCAACCATCGCGTTCCCAATGCCAGTTCCCAAGCACCGGGGACCCGAACGATTTCAACGGCATCACGCGGAATGCCCGCAGTTGAAAAGGTGTGGAGGGCTCCCTCGACCAATTTGTCGGTGATCGATTGGTTGTATTGGGAAGCACAAATGGCGAACTGCAAACCCGCAAATTCGCCGTTTTCAGGACTTGGCATCAAAATCGACTCCGACTTCATTTCGAAAAACAAACTCAAATTCCACTGACCTCAAATACCGCCGACTTTAAGGCTCATGAGGAATTCGGCATTCGAATGTGTCTTTTTGAGTCGGTTGACAAGCATCTCCATGGAGTCGACGGGGCTCATGCTACTGAGTGCCCGGCGGACTTGGCAAATGCGATCGTATTCTTCAGGGTCCAGCAGTTTTTCTTCGCGACGCGTGCCACTGGAATTAATGTCAATCGCAGGCCAAATGCGACGATCGACCAAAGTGCGATCAAGGACAATCTCCAAATTGCCGGTTCCCTTGAACTCCTCAAAGATCACTTCGTCCATGCGACTGCCCGTATCGACCAAAGCGGTGGCGATGATGGTCAACGATCCGCCCTCTTCGATTTTTCTTGCCGCGCCAAAAAATGCTTTTGGGCGTTGCATCGCGTTGGCGTCTAGACCACCTGTAAGTGTTTTTCCAGACTGCGGGACTTCCGAATTCCAGGCACGTCCCAATCGGGTGATCGAGTCAAGGAACAGTACGACATCCACGCCAGCCTCCACCAATCGTTTGGCTTTGTCTAACACCATTTCGGAGACTTGGATGTGACGCGATGGTGGCTCGTCAAAAGTGGAACTGATGACTTCGCAACGCTCCCCGCGAACCTCGCGTTCCATGTCCGTGACTTCCTCGGGACGTTCATCCACGAGGAGCATGATCACATAGGCTTGGGGGTAATTATGTATCACAGCTCGTGCCATGTGTTGCATCAGCATTGTCTTGCCGGCTCGAGGTGGACTGACGATCAATCCCCGTTGGCCAAAACCGATAGGAGCGATCATGTCCACAACGCGAGTGGACATTTCTTTGGGGTCGTATTCCATGATGACCCGGCAGTCGGGATGAAGCGGCGTCAATTCGTCAAAATGTTTGACGCGATAGTTTTCGTCGGGGTCGAGGCCGTTGACAAGTTCCACCCGCAACAGTGCAAAATATTTTTCGTTTTGTTTAGGTGGTCTGATTTGACCGCAAACGCTCGAGCCATTCCGCAGATTAAACTTGCGAATCTGACTGGGAGAAACGTAAATGTCGTCCGGGCAACTGAGATAGGAGTATTTAGAGCTCCTTAAAAAGCCGAACCCATCGGGCAAGATTTGTAACGTACCCTCGCCATACATTAGGCCTTGTTCTTTGATTCGTTGCTTGATGATTTTCAGCAAAATCTGCCGACTATTGGGATTCTCTCCGACCTCAACGCCTTCCTTGCGGGCTTGCTCAAAAAGTTCATTTTCGGGGAGTCGCAACAGTTGATTCACTGGGATTTCTCCCTCAACTACTTGTCGTCGAACGTCTTCCATGGATTCGGGACGGACCTCGTCCAGGGTGGAACGCTCAGATAAAGAAACGGGTTCTCCTGAATTCTCCAGTTCGCGGAGCGCTTCTTCAGCATCGGCCGGTAGTTCTGGGGCCTTACGTTTCGTAGGCCGCGCAGCCGAGGGCCGTCTCACACGACTCGAAGGTCGAGATTCAGGACGGGATGAATTGGACATTAATCGGGACTCCCGAGAAAAGAAAATTTAAGGAGTAAAAATTGGAGGGGTTGTCTTCAACGTTTAAGGTTCCACAAATCGAAATTGCCTTAACGAATGGAAACCTGTCCTACGATTCTAATCGAAATAGGGCGCTTTGTTCAAGGATTTTCTAATAAAAAGCGTCGTTTTCATCTACCTAAAATTACAAGCCAAGATGGCCAGCTAACCATTTAACCGTTATCTTCGAAATAAACTAAGGTTCCGTGTTGGGCCTTTGACACTGCCACTGGACCCACAAATTGCGAATTTGGTCTTCGATCGAAGGGTGGGCATTCGGGTCATTAAAAACAATATCGGTAGCACGTAGACGCTTCTTGGCCACAGGGAGTTGCTGAGCTTCGCGGTGATAAAACTGTTCCGATGTCCAACCCCTTTCCGTTGCCCGCTTCAACCGGATCGATTCCGAGCATTCGACAAACAAAATTTTGTCACAAACTTGATCCCATCCCGCTTTGAACATCACAGCCGCGTCGAATATTAAGGCCGGAAATCCTTTCGACTTAAATTCCGCCAGTTGTTCACGAATCTTCTGCTCGATCCGAGGATGTGTGATTCTCTCCAGTTCGACCAAACGTCGTTTGCTGACTAAATCGTCACCAAAAACCAACTTGGCCAAACGGTTCCGATCGATTTCACCATCAGTATTCAGGATCGCTTCGCCGAATTCGTCGACGACTTCTCGTTTAACAATGTCGCTTCGCAAAACCTCGTGGCCCAACTTGTCTGCTTCGATCAATCCGGCTCCCAAGTCTAGGAAGAGGCTGGCCACATAGCTTTTTCCTGAGGCAATGCCTCCGGCGATCCCCACAATCAACATCGAAAGAGTCCTTGCGGGGATCCGAAATAATAAAGGGAATGCTGGAAATCCAACATGCGTGATACTGACAAATTTTTTGTCCAGGTTAGGTTACTGTTTGGGTTGTGGGCGATGCCGGAAAAATGTCAATTGAACGTCGCCCCAGTTGACCACGGTAATGCTGCCCAAGACAGACAAACGGAGCTTTCAAGTTGCGGCAAAATCGTAACAAATCCGTATCAGGGCGAAAAGTAGCACGAGACAGGAAACGCTGCATTTGCCCAAAATCGCGACAGGGGTTGTCACACACCCGAGAATACCATGGGTTTTACTCGGGGAAATCGAGCGTTTCGTTCCAGTTTTTACCGACTTCTACAGAAACGCGGAGGGGGACTTTCAAGGCAAAAGCTTGACTCATTTCTTCGCGGACCCACGCTGCGACCTCCGCACAGTTTTCCTCCGGCACCTCGACCACCAATTCATCGTGGATCTGCAGCAGCAGTTTGGCTGGCGAGTGAGTTGATTTCAGGCGAGCGAGCACTTTGATCATGGCGACTTTGATCAAATCGGCCGCGGAGCCTTGGATGACCGTGTTGATAGCAATGCGTTCGGGCATTGTGAGGTTGCGGTTTCCGGCAGTTTTTTCTGGAGGGCGAACTCCCTCAATATCGCGTTTTCGTCCCAGGATGGTGCGAACGAAGCCGTCTTGGGCCGCGGCTCGAAGAGTACTAGCCATAAACGTTTCCACAGCGGCGTATCGCGAAAAATAGGCCTCGATGAATTCCGCCGCTGCCTGTTTGGAAATGCCAAGTTCTTTGGCCAAACCGAATGCGCTTTGCCCGTAGATGATTCCAAAATTTATGGCCTTGGCCTGCCGCCGCATCTCGGATGTGACTTCGCTCAGCGAAACATTGTTGACTTGAGCAGCTACCACGGAGTGAATGTCATCGTCATTTTCGAAGGCCTGGATTAGGGCAGGGTCTTCGGAGAAGTGAGCAAGGACTCTCAATTCAATCTGGGAGTAGTCGGCAGAAATCAACAAGCGATCCGGGGATCCCGCGATAAAGGCCTGTCGAATTCGTCGCCCTTCCTCGCGGCGAATGGGTATGTTCTGCAAGTTGGGTTCTTTGGAGCTCAATCGCCCGGTCCGTGCGACATCTTGCATAAACGATGTATGGACGCGTCCCGTGATGGGATGAATTTG
>JBGSIY010000649.1:0-4058 GCA_041742275.1 Pirellulaceae bacterium
GCGACTTTTTCGAATCGCCCCCCAAAACCTGAAAGTAGTCCAGATGCGGTCTATAATCAATGACTCGGGCGTTCCCGCGGGCGTAGAATTGGTCTTGATCGAACAGGATAACAGTTCGGGGCCTTATAAAATCGCCGGACCTCGAGATTGGCGCAAAGCCTATCAAGTCGACTTGCAGGGAAAGTTTTTGCAGGATATTGATATTGTATCGGGTGCTGCGTGTGGGCGATTCCATGGCCATCAGATGATCTGTCTTTATTTAGAGTGGTAGTGCATGATCGTGACCATTGACGGCCCCGCCGGCGCTGGCAAAAGTTCGGCGGCCAGGTTGATTGCGAAACAATTAGGATTTTCGTTTCTGGATACGGGGGCCATGTATCGCGCTGTGACTTGGGCCATTTTGAATGAGCAGATCGATCCTAAAAACACAGGCGAAGTCAATCGCTTCCTCAAACAAATAACGTTGCAAATCGAGGGAAATCGCATCTCTGTCAATAGCCGCGACGTCACAGAAGAAATTCGTTCGACTTCCATTAATCGCAACATTGGCCCGATTGCCGATAATCCCGTCGTTCGTGATATGCTCGTTCAACTTCAACGGCACCTAGCCCAAACTGGCAATTTTGTCTGCGAGGGACGAGATCAGGGAACAGTGGCGTTTCCCCAGGCGGAATGCAAGATTTTTTTAAACGCGTCCTCAAGTCATCGAGCTCGTCGACGTGTCATGGAACTGGAGGCCAAACAGGTTCCCGCCGATTACACAGTCATCCTCAACGAACAAAATCGCCGGGACCGCGAGGACGAAGCCCGACCCGTGGGCCAATTACGCAAGGCAGACGATGCAATCGAGATCGTAACAGACGATTTGACTCTCGACCAAGTTGTGGCAAAAATTGTCGAAATTGTGCTCCACCGCAAGAAGTCCCTCGAAACGAATTAAATCATGCCGCGATTTGTAATCTTGCTGCACACATTTCCTGATTCCAACGCGAACTCGCTAACACCCGCCTCGACGATCATCACCCCTATCGACCTCAATCTATCCCGCCCCAGGGAAACTCATTGGGATTGGATGTTTGAATGCGATGGGGAACTCTGGACATGGGCCACCCGCCCCCTTGTTCACCTCGACGACCTGCTCAACTCACCTACGGGAATCCCGGCCCAACGGCTGCCTAATCATCGCCTATTTTATTTGAATTATTTCGGCCCGGTCAGCGATGACCGAGGAAACGTCGAGCCCCGCTTTTGCGGCGAGTACACACGGGTCCCGACGTCCGAGGAATTTCCAGCTTCGCCTAACACGGTCGAACCGCAAGAGCGTCTAGCGCAGGGAAAACCGAGCAACCGGCCGGAAACATCCCTCCCCTTTCTAGCTCACGTTGTTGTGCAAGACAGTGAGCTGCGTTTCTGGGTAATCTTCACGGACTCCCAGCTCATAGCGGGACGGCTCGACTAGATCGATTTTGATCGGGCCGTATTTTGATCTCGCCGCTTGCTGTCGATTTTGCCCGGCTCACGAAAATTTAACGGTAGCGCAACCCCACCGCTTGGGAAATATCGTCCAAACCGGTTTCTTTGAGTTTTTCTATCAAGGACAAATTAATTCGTTTTACGGTACCTGGCCCGCCGTAAATAAAACCCGTGTAAAGCTGCACCAGAGAAGCCCCAGAAGTGATCATTTCCCACGCGTCCGAGCCGTTGAAAATACCGCCTACGCCGATCACCGGTTTGGTTGCGCCAATTTGTTGATAGAGACGCCCGACCACTTCGCGGCTCCGTGCCAACAAGGGTTTGCCCGACAGTCCACCAGGTCCGATCGACTCAATTTTTTGCGGATCGGTTTTGAGACCCACTCGCGAAACCGTCGTGTTCGTGGCAATGACGCCGTCGACCAAGGGCTGAGCCACAATCTCGATAATGTCGTCCAGTTGGCCATCGGTGAGATCGGGGGCGATTTTCAAAAAGACCGGTCGGCGGCGCCTTGTTGCCAGCTTCTCCTTCCCACCTGGGGTATCGCCATTGCCCAGTTCCGCATTCCACTGTGAGATTGATTGCAACAGTTCCAATAACGGCCCTTTGTCTTGTAAATCTCGCAAGCCGGGAGTGTTGGGCGAACTGACATTGATGACAAAATAATCAGCAAATGGATAAAGCAAGCGGAAACTGTGTCCGTAGTCCCCGGCCGCTTGATCGAGGGGGACCACTTTTGATTTTCCCAGATTGATGCCTAGAACGCAGCGACTACGAAAACGCCGATCATGGACCTTGCGAAAATTTGCTTCCGCCACGTTCGCACCTTGGTTATTGAAACCCATGCGGTTTATCAAAGCCTGATCCGCAGGGAGTCGAAACAAACGGGGTGTGGGATTACCCGGCTGACCCTGCCCCGTAATCGAACCAATTTCCACAGCACCGAACCCCAAGGAATCCAAACGATGGAACCACCTCGCGTCCTTGTCGAACCCAGCGGCTAAACCGACAGGATTTAAAAACGTCAACCCGCAGACTTGGCTTACCAAACGTTCATCGCGAACCATTGTGAATTGCTCGATGCATTGTCGAACCAACGGTAAACCTGCGCTACAGGAGAACAACCCCATCGACCAATAATGGGCCCGTTCGGGAGGCAGCCTAAAAAACAGAGGACGCAGCAGGGTTTCCCAAACCAAGTAACTATTTCCTTTTAAAACCAATTCCGTTTCGCAATGTTGCTGCGCGACAGACGATCGACAGGCTCCCATTCGCCATGTCGATCGTTTTGCGTCGAGGTTTGCCGTTTCGCATCTCCCAAGTTTGACGGATAGATGCCGACATACAGACGAATTCTATCGAGTTCAGCAATTAGAGATTCAAGCCAAACTTGTCACCGCCCGAAGCCCGCCCTGTTCCTCCGCGGAGTGGTGCTCGCGATTCGGCAACGGCCAATTCTCGAGCCGGCAAGTCCGAGTCGTCTTGCTCTTTTGCTTTGTCTTTGCGTTCCGGAGCGGCCTGAGTCGCCTTGAGAGACAGTCCCAACTTTTGCCCATCGGCATCGACCGATAGGATTTTGACCTCGACCTCATCTCCTTCTTTGACAATGTTTTTCACGGCCAAGACGCGATGATGGGCCAGTTCGGAGATATGGATCAAGCCCTCGATGCCGGGGGCCAGTTCGACAAAAGCGCCAAATTGAGCCAAGCGGGAGATTTTTCCTTTGACGATGGCGTTGACGGGGAAACGGTCGTTGATCCCTTCCCATGGATGCTCGATCGTATCGCGGTGCGACAAAGAAATCTTGCCGGTTTCAGCGATAACTTTCTCAATTTTGACTTTGACTTTTTGGCCAACTTCGAGAACATCGGAGGGATGTTTGACGCGCGACCAACTGAGTTTACTGATATGGATCAGTCCCTCGACGCCGCCGATATCGACAAAGGCACCGAAGTCCATGAGTCGCGTTACGAGGCCTTCCGTCAACTCTCCGGGTTGAATTTTCTCCATGGCCACTTTGCGATTCTCTTCGTATTCGCGGTCCAAAATTGCGCGACGACTGAGAACCAATTTTTTTCGACCCGGATTGATTTCTTGGACCAGACACTGCAATTTTTGATTGACATAGTCGCCGAACGTTTCCACGCGAACGCGATCAATTTGGCTGGCGGGAATAAACCCTCGCAAGTTATTGACGGTGACTTCCAACCCCCCGGTGTTGGCTCCAGTAACCCGCGCGTCAACAACGTCCCCCTTATTCAAGCTTTCCCAATCGCCGCTATCGACCGATTGACCCGGCAAGGTAACGTCCCACAAACCGTCCTCTTGATTTTCACCTTTGATGACGACGTCGATCATATCCCCTTCGGTTGGCACCTCTTTGAACAAACGAGCCGCTATGACCCCTTGGAAACGTCCTTTCAGGTTCAAGAAAACGTTTTCTCCGGCAATGCGACTGACGATGCCTTTGACACGACTGTTTGGCTCCAGTTCGTCTTCGCTGACTTCAGTGGAGGAGATCAAGTCCTCCAGGGACGATCCAGCCAGCGCCGCTTCAATCTCAGCATCGACGTCGTCGCTCAACC
>JBGSIY010000650.1:0-6209 GCA_041742275.1 Pirellulaceae bacterium
ACGACCTTCCGTGGTTTCTGTGTGAAACGAATATTCACACGGAGGGTCGTCTCATTCTTGACTTCAAGTCAAGACCAATAAGTCCAAAATTCCCAAGCACTTGCGCTCAACTCAAAACGCAATTGTGGCGCTGTCCAGCTAAGCGGCGATGTTGTCGCCAAGCCAAATATTATTGAAAAATACCTAACGAATGCAGATGGAATCGTTGGCGAATAGGTGCGAGAACAATCGTCCCATTCGCCAACGAAATTCGAGTCAATGAAATGAGTAGAGGCAGGGTTACATGCCCCCTGCACCTGCTGCACCGGCAATTCCAAAGGCGATGACACCAACTGCAAAAATTAAATAGAGCGCCATGATGACCAAACTGATGATCAGGAGGATGGCCATAATCGTAAAATAAGTGGCCAAGTTTTTGTTGGCTTCGTATAGCAACGCGTTATTGTTCGGAAAACCAGCTTGGGTTTTTTCTCCAGCCCCCTTCACACAAATTCCCATCCAGAGCATGATGCCGCCCGGAATAATTCCGATGATCGTGAGGCAGTAAAGTCCGCCCATAATAATCCATGTCCAACCCAAAAATTTCATCCACCCGGCGGCGTCAGCCAATGGCTGCATGGGATGGAATGACTGTTGCATCGAGGAATCCATACCCATTTTCGAGACGGGCGTTTGATAAGGGTTTGACATATAAAAATCACTCCATAAAAAGGTTAAAAACTAGTGGCGGTGACAAATGACAAATCTGAGTCGCTTCTAGATTCAATTTAGGCGTCGATTCTACTCCAGGCCCAGGCGGACAAGGGAAGAAAGGCGATGATTGGCAACCACGCCGTTAGGCTGGCTGAAGGAATCAGGCTCAAGGATCCCAAGGTTTGGCAAACGAGCACAGAGATTTGGAATAGGATAATTGAGCCCACACAAATGGCAACTGCCCCCACGATGTTTTCTTCGCTTTGTCTAATAATCAAGGGCATCGCAAATAATAAAAGAGAAAGATCCAAAAGGGGCTTTGTGATGCGTGTATGTACGATAATGCGATTTGAACGGGAGAACCACTGAGTCGGGCGTTTGAGGGATTCGATCATTTCTGCTAGAGAAGAATAATCATTGAGATCTTGTCCAAAAGCGAGCTCTTCCAGAGTCAGGTTTGTCCCCACGAAAATTTGGTTCGGTGAGAGCCAAGGAGTCTGTTTGGGCAAGGCGATGACAAGACCGTCTGCATTAGCCAAGTTGTCGTCTTGGGAAAACTGAAAAATGTTCTCGATTTCATCCAACAGCAGCCCCGCTTTATGATTATCATCTGCGTCAACATAAGTCGCCATTTTGGCTTTGATTTTTGAGAACTTAGTGCTCAAGTGAATGGGGATTTGCACGACGACATCACTGAGCGTCTTTGTTTTGACATCGATTTGATCGGAGCGAATCAGCAGGCCATTGAGATGATCTTTTTGGAAATGAGTCAGGCCCTCGAGACCCTCTTTCCAATTCTGGGCCGTGCTCGTGAGTTGTTCACGATAGCGCGGCATGAGGTATTCTCGGTTGACAACGCCGAGGCCCAGCAAGAAAACGGACAAGACCAAGAGAGACCGCGTCATTCGCGACTTTGAAATACCGGCCGCTTCGATCGCGGGCAGCTCACGTCGACGTTGCATCAGGGCAAAGGCGAAAACGGATGCGGCCAGAATCAGCACGCTCACCGTACGATCGAAAAGATCCAGCAAGCGAGGACCATAAAATTCGACCAGCAATTCCAGTTGACTCCCCTGCTCTTTCCCCAACGACTGCAGTTCGTCAAAATTGGAGAAGAAATGGACAATGACGAATAGCCCTGAAAAACTTAAAAAACAGATCAGAAAGATCTTTAAAAAGAGGAAGATCAGATATCTTTCAAAAATCGTCATACAAGACTTTAGTGGTTTTCTTGTGAAGTTTTCGCCCTGGGTCGCCTGAATCTCGGGGGCTCGGTAAACGGAAGCCAAGGGGTCCCAATTCAGACAATTTCTGATATAAACTATAGTCAATATGCTGAGTTTGACCGACAGCAGTTTATACTCGATTTCCCCGCCTCGCGGACAATTTTGGGTGAAATGATGCCGCAACCAACTACTCGATTTTGGACACAGGTCTTTGATCGTTGGTGTGGCAATCTGGTGGATTTGGCTTTCCCGCCGCAATGCTCCGGTTGCCACGTCGCTTTGGAACATGCTTGCCAGTGCATGTGGTGCGACGGATGCTTACAAGAGTTGGCAAGTAATCCGGAGCGATGTTGCCCCAAATGCGGGGTGGAAAACTTGCAGTCACGATTTCACGAAGGCCGTTGTTTTTTGTGCCGAGCCCGAAAATTTTATTTTCAAAAGGCGATTTCTGTGGGGAATTACCAAGGCTCAATGAAGCAATTGGTGATCCAGCTCAAGGCCTCTTTGGATGACGCTCTGGCCTTTCAATGTGGTCGCCTGATGGGGACCGAAGTGGTTCGGCGGATACCGGGAGTTGTTTTTGACGGGTTACTTCCTGTTCCGTCTCATTGGTGGACCCGTCTGAAGCGGCCAATTCAGTTGACTTCCGTATTGTCCGAGGGGATTAAAAAAGAGTCTGGATTCCCCATTCTGGAAAAAATCATACAATGCACACGCCGGACCACGAAACAAGGGACCTTGGATACCCCGGCCCGGTTACAGAATGTGAATGGGGCTTTCCGGGTTACGAGAGCAGCGAAAGTTATTGGCAAGCGGATTTTGGTTGTTGATGATGTGATGACATCCGGGGCGACTGTAAATCAAGTTGCGAAATCGTTGGTTTCCGCCGGGGTGAGCGAAGTGTTTGTCGTTACTTTGGCTCGCGGATCTCGCCAAAGTTGACCCGCTTGTACCAAAGAAAGTTGTGCCAAGGCAAACGAGGGGAAAAAACGCTCCAACTCCCGGTGCGATGCAGATGGGGTGTGACCGTTGAAACCAAGGAGAATACAGTTGGCTCAATTGGTTTGTTGGAGAGCCTGTAGTTTGCTATTATTTGCGGGACCATTGAGACAGGCATTGTGCTTCGACAGCCTTGATCAACAAGTTCCGAATCGATTCTTAGTTCTTTACTTAACTCAAAATTTTTTATGACCGAGAAAATGGTTGCTGACCCAGACATGCCAGCGGACGCCAGTAAGAGTTGGTTGCGAAGATCATTTCTACCGTTTCAAAAAGCGCTGATTCGGGGATTGGCTGTGATGACTCCCCCATTGTTAACTATTGTGTTATTCATATGGGCCTGGAACTCTGTCGAATCCTATATTCTGAAACCACTTGAATCATTGGCTGTGGGCTCCATTGTTTTGGGAATTGATAAAACCAAGACCGATGTCGATGTTCAGCGATTGGTAAAACAAGGCTACGCGAGAATCACTCCGGGAGAATATGGTAACCCGCCGTTGGCCACCCTGGCCGAAGGGGGAGCCTACGTGGCAATCAAACGAAAATGGATTCCATTCGAGGTTTACGATTTAGTGGAGAATTCTCCAGGGCATACCATCATGCTCAATTCTTCGGATTACTATCGTCAATACACGCGGCTACGGTACTTGCAACGGCAATATGTTTTGCCTGCGTTTATCGCTATGTTCATTGTCATACTCTACTTGGTTGGCAAGATCTTTGCTGTGGGTGTCGGACGGTTGATGTGGAACGGTATCGAATCGATGATTAATCGAGTGCCGATCATTCGCAATGTCTACTCCTCGGTAAAGCAAGTCAGCGATTTTGCTTTCAATGAACAAGAGATCAAGGTCACGCGGGTGGTGGCTGTGGAGTATCCACGTCAAGGTGTTTGGTCGATGGGGTTTGTGACCGGGGAAGGAATGATGAGCATTCGAAATGCCGCGCAGGAACCCGTAGTCAATGTTTTGATGCCCACCAGCCCCATGCCTGCCACGGGGTTCACAATCGCCGTTCCCAAAAGTCAGACGATTGACCTGGATATCACGATGGATCAAGCGATTCAGTTCTGCGTAAGTTGCGGTGTTGTCGTACCACCGCAACAGTTGTCAAAAAAGAATAGCCCCACTATTATCGAAGCCTCCCCGACGAGTTCTGAAAACGATCCAAGTGCTTCATCTCGCAGTTGATGAGGCGCCGTTAGGAATCGACTTTCCACGACGGGGGCGATTCGTTTTAAATGGCATTGGATCTAAATTTGCAATAAGTTTGTTCGCGGCGTTGAAGAGTCATCCGCTTGCGATTTATGCTCTGGGTAATTGGTTCAAATCGATAACGATGCGGCCGACAACTTTTCCTTGCAAAAGTTGCTCTAAATAGTGTTCGATTTCTTGTGGTGATATAATCGTCGCCAAGTCGTCAATGTTTGGGATTCTCCAGTCACTTCCGAGACGCTGCCACAGCCGATTTCTATATTCTCGCGAAATCAACGCGGAATCGATACCTATCAGAGAGATGCCCCGGAGGATAAATGGGTAAACGGTTAAATTCAAATCGGTTCCTCCCACAAGTCCGCACGCAGTGACTGTGCGATGGGGTTGCGTCGACCGCACAATGGTCGATAGGGTTGCACCGCCAACCGTATCCACTGCACCAGCCCATCTTGCCGACAACAAAGGGCGGTTTGAGGTGTCAACCAATTCTTGTCGATCGATCACCCGCTGGGCCCCACGATCTTTCAGCCAAGAAACCCTATCTGCTTTGCCGGTCGCGGCGACGACGTTGTAATTCAGTTTGTGCAACAACATTACTGAGAAAACACCAACGCCACCTGTGGAGCCGGAAACCACAAGCTCGCCGTCTTCAGGGTGTAAGCCGGAAGCCAACAAAGCCTGGCAACATTGAGCGGCGGTAAACCCGGCAGTTCCCAGAGTGACGGTTTCCAATCCAGTTAATCCATCGGGAATGGAGTACACCCAATCCTCGGGAACATCGACTACTTGTTGAAATCCACCGTCAACAGCGGTACCAAAATCTGAGTGCTGGATAAAGACTTGTTGGCCGACACGCCAGTCTTCGGACGATGAAGACAAAACATGCCCCACGGCATCGATCCCTGGAACGATTGGGATTTTTTTGATCACACCGCGGTTACCCGACAAAGCTAAAGCGTCTTTGAAATTAATCGCGGTATAGTCGAGTCGAACGCGGACCTGGTTCGATAATGATGGATCGAGTGGTAGTTGCTGAAACTCTCGGCGAATTTCACCCGCGGGGGATTGAGTCACAACCAGCCTGGATGAGTATTGGGGTGTATTCATGAGGATTTGAAAAAAAATGAGAGAAGATGTCCAGTTTTTTAACATTTTTGCGGATAAGCCGCGTAATTCCAAGGGTGAGACAAAGTGTTTCACGAAATTGTGGAAACAAGTTTTTTTGAATTCATCTGAATAATTTAGTACGATCACTGACAAGACTGGAAATTCATGGACGAATAATTCCTGTTGTCCGCTCCGGTATTGGGAAAGAGGCAACTAGCGATTAAGCTTAACAGTTATCGTTTAGGCCGTAAGAGTTATGTCTATCGGGGGCCAACTACTTCAACTTTTCGTTGTCTTCAGTTCCCCAAGGTTATTTTAAGCAAATTCGAAATTGGCTGAAGGCAGTTCCTAGCAAAAACGACATTGATACCTTTTTTGCCGGTAGTTATTCCATTAAATAGAATTAGTCATGGATCACAATCAGACCCAACCCTTGAATACCGGACAAACGATTCAATATCGTTGTACCTGTGGTCAGGTCTTGCAATTGGATGTCAATGAAGGTGGTGTTTGTCATGATTGCAAACGAGTGATTGCCGCCAAGGTATTGAATCATGAACTTTCGAGAACGTGGGCCATCCAAGACTCAACTCATCTGAGCCCGCATCACGATTTTGATGTGCCCGCGACTCCGGGGGAAGAGGATCTGATTGGCAAGTCCTTGGGGCATTTTGAGATTGTTGAATTGTTGGGCGCCGGGGGGATGGGCAATGTCTATCGCGCGTTGGACAAGTCACTGCAGCGGTATGTGGCGGTTAAGGTTTTGGCTCGTGGTTCGATCCAGGGTACTATGATTGAAGTGGATCGGCTCTTGCAGGAGGCGGTCGCCCAAGCTCGGGTAAATCATCCCAATATCGTTTCAATTTTTTATGTGGGTAAGCAAGCCGGCGATCCCTTTTTGGCCATGGAATTGGTGCCGGGACAAACGATTTCGGAACGCATGGCCGGCGAAAAATTATCGTTTTAC
>JBGSIY010000651.1:0-1901 GCA_041742275.1 Pirellulaceae bacterium
TGACGGGTGCTTCATAACCTGGCACCAAACGGCGATAGCTGTTGGTGGTTGGATTGGTAAAAGCCAAAAGCGCGGGAGCATGCTTGAGAATCCCGCCAATAGCATACAGGGCCATCTGGCTAAGACCCGCATATCCATCACCGGCAAACAACGGCTCGCCCTCTTTCCATAGCGAGAAGTGAACATGCATCCCCGATCCATTGTCGCCAAAAATAGGCTTGGGCATGAACGTGACCGTTTTATTATTCTGATACGCCACGTTTTTGATGACGTATTTGTACATCATGACCTGATCGGCCATTTTGATCATCTCGTTGAACTTCATGTCGATCTCGCATTGGCCCGCGGTGGCCACTTCATGGTGCTGCGTTTCGACTTCAATGCCAATGTCAATCAACGTTTGCATCATTTCATTGCGCAAGTCCATTAACTTGTCAGTAGGCGGGCAGGGGAAGTAACCTTCCTTATGCCGGACCTTGTAGCCCAAGTTCGGATACTCCTCTCGCCCACGATTCCATTCCGCTTCGTTACTGTCGATATAAAAGAAACCGGAGTTGGCAGTTTGATCAAAGCGAATATCATCAAACACAAAAAACTCTGCTTCCGGACCAAAGTAAGCCGTATCGGCAATCCCGGTCTGATGCAAATAAGCTACGGCTTTGCGCGCCACATTGCGAGGATCCCGTGAATAGTCTTCGCGAGTCAATGGATCCTGCACGTTGCAGATTAAAATCAGCGTCGGCAGTTGAGTGAAAGGGTCCAGGAAGGCGGTCGATGCATCAGGGACCAGCAACATATCACTCTCATTGATTTGCTGCCAACCACGAATGCTAGATCCATCAAAACCGAATCCATCACCGAAAGCATCTTCGGTTAACTGGCGAACGGGAACCGTAGTGTGTTGCCATGTCCCGATAAAATCCATAAATCGCAAATCAACGGCTTTCACGCCCTTCTCACGACAGAGTGCCAGAATTTCTTTTGGAGTCACCAACCTACCTCTTTTCAATAAATGCGTTTTTTCATTATGTTGATCTCGGCGATACCGAATCACTCATTCGGGCCTTGATGCGAAGTCCCATCACGGAAGCAACTGCCATGCCATTGTTTAAAAATCGCTTTTTGTGATAGGTTGAGGCTGCATTTACCGAGCATTTAAGGTGTTTGTTACAGGAGGCGGGTTCAAACCCAACTGCCACATGCATCTTATTTCAGCTTAACTGAATCAATTACAGGCAAAAACCCAAATCACCCCCTTTCGTTTTTCTAGAGGATTTGACTGATGACCGAACGCAGAAATGAAGTGGATGCCGATTGGGTAGACCTTGCCTCGCAATGGGATATTCGCCACGACACAACGTATTTAAATCACGGATCATTTGGCCCTTCTCCACGAATCGTGAGAGAAACCAGGCGTCGTTGGATTGAACAACTTGACGAACAACCTATGGATTTTTATGTTCGGCATTTGGAGCCCGCTTTGTTGTCGGCCCGCGAGACAACTGCTCGTTTTTTAGGCACAAGCCGACCCAACCTAGTGTTCGTCGAAAATGCGACCTTTGGAATGAACGTCGTGGCGTCTTCTTTCGCCTTAGAATCCGGCGATGAGGTTCTTTTGAACAACCACGAATACGGCGCGGTCCATCGAATCTGGGAACGGGCGACTCGGCGGTTTGGCGCCAAGGTCGTTTCGGCTGAACTCGTGGACGACGATTTTTCATCGACTGAGAGTTTAAAACGAGCTTTGATTTCCCAGGTGACGCCACGCACTAAACTTGTCATCCTCAGTCACATCACGAGTGCGACGGCCCTCATTTGGCCGCTGAGTGAATTGGTCCGTGCGTTCCAAGAACGGGGAGTGGCCGTTTGCGTCGATGGTCCTCACGCCCCGGCCCATATCG
>JBGSIY010000652.1:0-2510 GCA_041742275.1 Pirellulaceae bacterium
CACGAAGTTTCCCATATCAAACTGTTGACTGAGCAATAAAATTTATTTACTCTCTAACCAAGTGGTTAGCCCTAAAATATCATTTTATAACTCGCTAGCCGATGATAATACAAAGTTCTGCCCCCGAGTCACACCGCTCCACTGACAGACCAACTCCAGATTCATACGCAGCCCGAATGACGCAATCCGAACTCATCAACGAAAAACTGTCACCGGTCGCAGAGTCTGTTGAGCGATTCGCGAAATCACACGGCCTTGAGCTCGGCAAATGCCTGCGAGGAAACACCGGTTGGGAACTGACCCGTGCGCATCGGGAGGGTGGCTCGATATACTTGCTGATGATGTATGACAGTGAACTTGGGCTCGGAATTGGATCGACTTGGCAGGTGCCCTGCAACGAAACCGGGATGCTATACTCCCATTTCCGTGCAATGCAATCGTGTCCAATTGAACCGGATGATGTGACCCAAGCACTGGATCGCGAGTTGGCCGCGTTATTGAGCGTACGGTTCGGACACTGGACGCAGCTAAGCCCACTTCATGCCGAAAACACTGAAGGGGCAGAACAATCGGATGAACGCGAGCCGGAATAGTCCGACTGGCTCGCTTCGCTCGGCAACGTCAACTCCCGGCCACGTTATCCTGGACGTTCGTCGATCAAATAGAAGCATGACATTTCTAGTTTGCTACTCTCAAAAGCCGCCTGATGATCACACCAAAGATCATGCTATCTATCTGGACCAAGCTTTCTGTCAGATGATTGTCGTGTAGTGTCGAAATGCTGGTTGCGGTTACTCAATCCTGCGAGACATTGCATTGCTTCGCTACAAGTCTCCAACCCTTGTTGTCACAACTGAGAATCTAGAAACGCTTGACAACGAACTGACATTTAGGACCGAGAATACAAATCGCCATCCATTAATCAGCGGTTTCCAACAGGTGATCAAAACTGCCCTGAGCTCCACTCGTTCGCTGACAATCAGTGGCGACATGTATCCAGAACTTTGATTTGTCGAGCTTGCGGAAAATTGCCCATTTGCCTGTCGCGGTTATGTTGCCGACTATGCACGTAAATCGTAAAATGAGACGGATGTCGATCAAGGTGGATGCCGCCGTGGCAACGCAATCGACGTACAATGCGATGAACCTAAGTGCTCGAACCACCGCTTCCTGATCGCAGAGAATCTCGCTCGCATTCGGTTATCGCGGGCGTTCGGCCATAAAAGGACATATGATGAATTGCTGCGTTTGCTTCGCCCTACTTAGTGCCATCATGGTCGCATCTCCGGTTTGGGCACAGCAGAAAGCCTTCGACTCGAACGGCGTGAAGATCAACTACTTCGACCAGGGCAGCGGTGAGGTAGTAGTTTTGCTCCATGGTTTTGGCGGTTCATCTTTGGAGACGTGGCAGAGCCTTCCGCTTGCCAAGACACAATTTTTGCACGAGCTCTCAAAGCACTACCGGGTGATCGCTCCAGACTTGCGCGGACATGGGAATAGTGACAAGCCGCACGATCCAACGCAATATGGCGTTGAGATGGCGAAGGATGTTTTGCGGCTGCTCGATCACCTGACGATCAAAAAGGCTCATATCGTCGCATACTCGATGGGTTCGTCTATCGCTGGGAAACTCCTTGTTGACAATCCGGATCGGCTACTCAGTGTCGTGTTTGGAGGCGGGGGTCCGCTGTTCCGACAGCCTAAGGGATTTACTGAGGCGATAGATGCGACTGCCGAGTCGTTGGAGCGAGGGACCGGCATCGGGCCGCTTCTAGTCGCGCTCGTCCCAGAGGGACAGCCAAAACCCAGCCCGGCGCAGTCGGATGCGATCAGCAAGATGGTGCTCGGCGACAAGGATCAAAGAGCATTGGCTGCTGTTCTGCGCGGCCAGAAGCAGCTTGAGGTTACCGAAAAAGATCTGGAGGCGATCAACGTTCCCGTCCTGTTCGTGTACGGCAGTCGGGACACCCTCCTAAAGGAACTCGCAACGGCTTCCCACAGGCTCATCACTGCCTCACGCGTTCAAGTCGTAGAAGGCGGCGATCACATGAGTACAGTTGCGAGTTCGGAGTTTCTCGCGGCAGTGATTGACTTTATAGGCAAACAAAGCGATTAAAACAGCAGTCCCAACCAAGCCATAAACCCAAGTCGTCGGTCGCTTGTTTAACGACGTCAACACCAACTTCGGCGACTGGGTTATGGCAGGCGTTCGTCAGGCTAAATCATGATCCGTCGACCAAAACTGGAACCGCGAAGTAACGAATTCTTACGTGCGGTTTCATTCGGTACGGCTATTCTTGTGTTTCTTCACGTTGCCGCTTTTCCCACATACCTAGGGTTTGCTTCACTCATGTTTTTCGGAATGCCCTATGACTACAAAATACTGGGTTACGTTTTGCTTTTTACGGGATTGATGTCATTGGCAGCATTTTGCATCTCGACACAGTTTTACCTTCACTCAAAACAGCGTGAACAATCTAACAAGGATTCTTGAACCCTACCGACAATCG
>JBGSIY010000653.1:0-4388 GCA_041742275.1 Pirellulaceae bacterium
TGTCCGGCGAACAAAGACAAGAAACCACTAGGCGACCCCAATGTCAGACAAATGACCAACGAAGAACGCGAAAAACTTCGCAAAACCAACGACAGCCTGGCAGCCTAGAATGCTTCACAGCGTAGCCTGAAGGGGTGCCAGCGACATTGAACTCTGCAAAGGTGCCAGCCACGTTTTTGATTCGCACGGCTTGTCTCAATTTCGCGCTGCTTAAAAACGAATACGAAATCGGACGGAAGATCTCGCTGGGCTTAAAAGACCAACAGAGGTCTTCCATACTTTCGCCGCCGACAAACCCGGCGCGGATACTATCTTGGGGCATGTCCTAGGAACATGAATTTTTCTTCGCAGAAAGTTCATTGAAAGTTAGCGAATCCGCTATTCCATCTTCATTTTTCTCTCGTATCTTAGTGTCCCAAGGAGATGAATCAACTTCATGGTGAAGCTGAAAACTTCGATTTTTGAAGGAGAGATTAATGAACAAAGGTTCTAGACGTGGTTTTACGCTAATTGAATTGCTGGTCGTCATGATGATTGTCGCCATCTTGGTAGGATTGGCATTTCCCGCCTTTTTGGCGGTGCGAAACTCCGCTCGAGCGACCCAATGCCAAAACAACTTGAGACAACTTGGATTGGCTATGATGGCCAAAGCTGCCAATGATCCGAATGGATTGTATTGCTCGGGTGCCTTCGACTCCAAACGCGATGGGGCCGTAGAAATCTTCTCGTGGGTCGCCGATGCTGCCTCGCAAAACACTATCGCTGGGCAGTTGCTGTGCCCGAGCAGCCCATGTTTTGGTAGCGAAAAACTAAATGATTTGGTGGCGAAAGATACGAGTAACTCGGCGCAAACGCCTCCCGCTCGCAACATTGGTTCCGCTGCTTATATCGAAGCGACTTGGCCAGCAAACGTGGTAGATCCCGCTCGCACCACCTGGGTTAATGAAAACCTTGTCGAAAAGGGATTCAACACAAATTATGCCTCGAGTTGGCACATGGTTCGTTCAGCCCCAGGTGTTGTCAACGGTGTTACTTCAGGCAGCCAAAAAGAATTTTTGAACACGGCTGGTCCTATTTCAATGGGAATGCTCGATGCTTCTTCTGTGCCCAGCACGAGCATTGGAATGTTAGCCTGTGCGGACAAGGGCGACTCTGCCGAAGCAACACTTGTTACGACAATCAGCACCCGTTTGAAACTCACTACCGGTATTGTTTTAGCTGAATCATTCAATGACGGTCCTTCTTATTACAATTCGGCAAACGGGAAGATCATCCCGGTCCCCAGTGGAACCAATGCCGCTTGGTTGGCGACAACTTCACTGCCGAAAGCTGGCGACCTTGTTTCAGATGAATCCGTATTCACAGGCTCTGCTTCTATTCCACTTGTTCTGCAGGACACACGAGATTGGCGAGCTTACCACAGCCAATATGTGAACATGTTGATGGCGGACGGCAGCGTGAAAAAAATCTATGACTTAAACGGAGACGGCTATATCAATCCAGGCTTTGGCGTTCCCACGAACGGCGACACGGAAATCGTTGGCTATGCCGATCCGGTTTGCGAAGTCAACCCCTGGGATGTTTTCCTAGGCGTTTATTTGAATAACGGCTATTCCCGCAAAGCATTTGAATAACATTCTCTCTCAAACATGTTAAAAAAAAGGCGGACGTGTCAAAGTTGACGCGGCCGTCTTTTTTCATGAATTGGATTGAAGATGCGTTTCGGGGAGATATTCGAACTGCCAATGATCCGATCTCAAAGCTAAACGCCGTGATCGCCAAACCTTCTCCGATGGCGGTGGTTTTTTCGTCTAGGGTTAGGTCGGGGGTGTCGGCGGCTTCGCCGACGGTGCCTTGGAGGATGACGGTGCCGTCAGTGGCTTTGGCTCGGAAGTGACCGGCGTCGCCTGCTGCTACGGCGTTGTTTCCAATGATGACTTAGGCTACAAATCTCCCGCGAGACAAACGGCAGGTCGCAGATTTTGCGGTGATAGCGGCGGGTGCGGTGGGGGCCGGGGTTGGTGTGGTATTGAACCACAGAGGACACAGAGGACGCGGAGGGAACGCAGCCGGTTGAGTCTCTCTGCTCTCTGCGATAAAAAAAGGCGATCGAAGAACCGGCGGGGAGAGCCTCGCCGCTCAGGGGGATGCGGGAAGGATGCGCGGATGCAGGCGGAAGCCTGGACTCCAACGATCGGTCGCAGATTTTGCGGTGATAGCGGCGGGTGCGGTGAGTCTCGGCGGGAGCCTCGACCTGCCTGGGCCATGATCAAAATATGGGGAAAAGGGGAATATCTTTCCGGATCAGGGGTCCCGGTTTTGCGAATTTTTTTGACAAAATTGGCGGGATGGATTACGTTTTATCCAAGTATTTGATCACTTGCTGACCCGGCCTCAGGGCTGGGAAGTGTTTTCGCGTATTGTTCGCCACATTCTGCCATTGGAGACCATGAATGCAAATCGACATTCGAATCCTTATTGCATCCTGCGTTGCGTTCTTCCTTGCTACGGAAACAAGAGCGGATTTAATTTCGTTTTTTGATTTCGAAGATCCCAACAACCGTTTCGGATGGACCGTTTCTTCACACGACTCCAATCAGTTTCGTTTTGAAAAGGCTGACGGCCTTTTTTGGGAGTCTAGTGGCGGGAACAACTCCTCCGGAGGACTGCGTTTTTTTGAGCAACCCACGTGGAATTGGTCTGAGACTTTCGTAGCTCCACCGTCGTTTGTAGAAGCGATTAATGGCGCTCAAGACAAGCGTATTTCGTACGACCTGGCTACCAATGCCGACGGCGGTGGCATTACCCCGCCACCTCCAACGTATTTATATATTTTTGGCAATGGCATGTTTTTGTACACAAGTGCTGGGCAAATGCCGTTGGAAAACACTGGGTTCCATTCGTATGAAGTTGACTTGCTTGACACGAATCGGCAGTGGCGTGATCGGTTTGGTGACCCCAACATCTTCCTTGATTTCACTACGGTGCAATCAGTAGTGAATAACCTTGTTGATCTGCATATACAAGCTGACCACAACGATTCGAATAGCAGTTCCGACCCCCAAAGTGCATGGCTGGATAATGTTGGCTTGAACGTAACGGCTGTGCCTGAGCCATCGTCAACGTTGATCATTGGAATTGGCATGTTGTTGGTAGTCCGACGCCGGAGACGTTAAGTCGCGAGTCTCGGCGGGAGCCTTGAGCTCCCTGAGTTTCGAAGCTGATGGGCGTGGTGGTTCTCGCTTCAAATCTCCCGCAATACAAACGGTAGGTCGCAGGTTTTGCAGTGATGGCGGCGGGTTCGGTGGGGGCCGAAAGGGCCGCGGGTGATGATGTTGTCTGTGGTTTGGCAGCGGGGGCAGGTAGTACGGGCGAAAATGGCGACGGGTTCGGGTTCGGTGGGGTCAACGAACGGGGCCGGGGGATCGAAGCGGGTTCGGCAGTGCCGGCAGACAAAAATCGCCGGCAGACAAAAATCATGTCGACAAACAAGGCCTTGTACTCGGCGATATCGTGGCAGCCACATTTGGGGCAAACGGTTTGCGTGTTAGCTGACATGGGTCTGTAGCTCCTGGAGTCGCTTTTTCCATGCAGGGACCTCGGCGACGCCTGCCGGCAGGACAATATCAGCAGCGGGGATTTCGTTCGTATCAATCACCTGATGCAGGTGGACATTTTCCTTGAGTTTTCAGCCCCTTTTGCACTGGGCGACCAGTGCCATGCCGGCACAGTCGAGATAATGGTTTGCACCGTGCTTGCTCCATTCCTCAACGATCCCCTTCCCAGGGACCATGACGCGACGATAGACCTCGGATGCCAGGTGCCGGCCTGATCATTCTAGTGGCGGACGTACACCCAAGAACAATGTGGGGCAAGTCCAACGAGATACCAACGATCGCCCACAAAAAACGAAAAAACCCCGCAAAACGCTGGGTTTTACGGGGTCTCGAGGAGCGAGGCGGACGGGATTCGAACCCGCAACCTCCGGCGTGACAGGCCGGTGCTCTAACCAATTGAGCTACCGCCCCCCTGATTTGCTCATGCTCCCGAATATTTTGGAAGCATGAAGTCAATCAATTAAGTCCTAAAATTTAGCTCCCCATTCGGCTTTTGACAAGGTGCTAACGGAATGATTTTTTTGAATCCTTACCCGATTTTTCGGCAAAAGAAGGATCTATCGCCACTAATTTCTGTCGGTCCCTTTCTTTTGGGTTAGGCAGCATACCCCTTTCGGGCAGTTCAACGAGACTACAACCGCTGCAATCGGATTTGCCCATCGAAAAAAGTCGAGACAAATTCGATCCCAACCCAAAGTCCGCCCCCCTGGGCTGGGAATCTGACCTAGGCTTCGTATGAACCTAGCCTCATGACCCCTCACCAAGGACTCA
>JBGSIY010000654.1:0-2415 GCA_041742275.1 Pirellulaceae bacterium
ATTATGATCCCTCGCCAGTCTATACGTCACCTAAGGTCTTTTACCCCGACTTGGACCCAATGGGATTGCAGCCCGAAATACAAACTCCGGGAAGTCTTCCCCAGGACCACAACAGTGGTAGTTATGAAGCTCCTGTGGGCAGTTCACAAATGCAGCAACCGATGTCCTATTCGATTCCTCGATCCCGGGGCGAAGACACAGAACGTGTGGATAACACTCGCAGTCGTCCCGTTGAGTTAGGACTGCCCACAGAGACTAATGCCGCTCCCATGGAAGTGTTTGTGAGAAAGATTGATGACTCGGAAGGTCAGACTGTAAAAACGGTTTCGCACGAACCGATGCAGGTTGAAACTGCCAACTTCGATAGAACCGATCCGCGTGAGAAAAACAAAAGCAACGGTTTTCAAGTATTCCCCAGGTCGAAAAAAGAAAACGACGCTGCCTTTATCTCCAATCCCTATGCCTCGCAGCGCCTAGGCCAATCTCGCTGACGATGATGAAAAGTTGTCGGGCCTGGGATTGCTAATGCATCCGAGTCTGATTCGCGATCGAACTGCAAACACTATCGTGGAACACGCAATTGTCTGCATGCCAAAATTAACATCTTCCCCAACTCAGTTTAATACTATGACCGCTACCAAAACTCAATTGTCCTGTACTAGCTCGATCTATGCGTCGATATGTGCTCTGTGCCTGTTGATTGCGGCCTCCGGTTGCCAAACAGTGCATTGGTCAAAAGGTGACTGGGAAAAAAAAGAGATTCTCAAAAATCCTTTTAAAAAAACCAAAGAAGTGGATGAGTTTGGCGTCCCAGAACGGATGGCCATTTTATGGAAGGACGGCGTTTATGAAAACAATGGAATGCCGACCACACGCGGTTTCGGTGGGAGGATTTATTTCTACAATGCCGATAATGAAACGGTCAAAGTCGACGGGGAATTGACGGTCTACGGCTACAATGATTCCGACGGCGATGCACAGCGAAACAACCCCGACCACAAGTATGTCTTCAAACAAGATGTATTCCAGAAACGCTATAGCCAAACGGATATTGGACATTCTTACAGCATTTGGATTCCCTGGGATGAAGTCGGTGGGGAAGCCAAACAAATCTCGTTGATTCCCATCTTTAAATCAACGGAGGGCATCGTGGTCAGGGACAACCAGTCCGTCAACCTGCTGCCAGGTCGAAAATCAGTATCGGAAGTAGCCCGCACCGCCACCGTTGCCAATGAAAAGGGTGAATTTGTCCATCACAAAACTTCCAAAAGCCTCGCACAAACCCACATGGACCTCAAAACAGGGAAGAAAATCCAAAGTGACTTCACTTACATGGGTTACGAACCTCAGTCCGAAACGGAAGACCCTGCTTTTGAACGAACGACAACCATTGATGTGCCGTCCAGCACCACAATTCGGACGTCTCGCTCGGTAGAAAATACAGTGCCACCCATGTTGTTCAACCAAATGCAAGAACTCGCCAAGAAAAACGCAGCCGAACGGATTCCGACAACGGAAACGGACAGCGCGTCCAAAGTTGCCAATACGTCATTCGCTGCGGGCGTTAGCAATAATTCAAAAACGAATGGTGCTGAATCGGATGCGTCGGCCGAAAATTCAACCAAAGACGAATCGCCATGGCGCCATCAACCGGGTGCCGATTTTTCTAGGAACAACCAGCCCGCCGTTCATGGTAAACCTGGCCCTTTGAAATAGTCTCGCTCCCAATCAGTTTAAGTCTTAGACTTTTTGCCATTGAGAACACCCGCCAAGCGTTCATTGTAGAACAATTTCCTCAATTGTTAAAACATGGGCTGGAGCAACACGCAAATCGATTGAGCAAAATTGCTCTGCACTCTAATGCAATGCAGAGAAAAAATGCAAACCGGGAATTTGTGATCGTTCGGAAATCAATGTCGCCTTGCGCTCCGCGGCCGAATAAAAAACGCTGCTGTAGCCGAGCGCAAAGCGACATTAAAAGAGCCGGATGATGGTGGGTAAATGTCCGGGCTTAAATTCCTGATAGGTTTAAAAATCGGGATTCTGTTACGGGACTGTTCGGTAGGAATTGTTCTGAAAGAACCTTTCGATTTAGCTCGATATGGGTTATCAGCTAATAGCAAGAGTAGTTTTGAAAAAACCTCTCGATGCACCCCGATTGGTGATTGGCAGTTAATAGCAAGAATTGTTCTGAAAGAACGTTTTTATCTACCCCGATAAGGTCTTCAGCTATTAGCAATAATTGTTCTGAATGTCTTTTTTATTTACCCCGATAGGCTACGCTGTGAAGCATTCTAGGCTGCCAGGCTGTCGTTGGTTTTGCGAAGTTTTTCGCGTTCTTCGTTGGTCATTTGTCTGACATTGGGGTCGCCTAGTGGTTTCTTGTCTTTGTTCGCCGGACAGTATCTCGATCGT
>JBGSIY010000655.1:0-1558 GCA_041742275.1 Pirellulaceae bacterium
GGGCACTAAATCAACAGTCCGCTCGTCCCGGCGGTGCGACAACTGGCAGCTACATCCGTGCCTTCTTTCGTATCAAACAGCCTCCTCCGTTGTGGCAAGTTCGCACCTCCCATCCGTAGTCCTGAAGGGACGACAGGCGACAGCCACGGATGCCAGTCCGTGGTTGGGGGTGCACCAACCTGTTTTCAGTCGCAACGCGACGACAGGCGTCTTCATCAAACCATCTGCAGCGTGAACACGTATTCCAGAAGGAGTTCGAAACGTTGCTTTGCAAAAATGGCCCGATACGTACCTTGAGAAAATCCGCGTTGATATGCTGGCGACGTATCGCGATCAAATAACCATTGCCTCTTCTGTCATCGCTTGGTGAATGGGGCACCCCCACACGCAGCAAAACGTGGCGATTTACGACATTGAGATTCAAATCACGGTGCGGCCGGGTTTCGTGCAGCGATTAGTGTTTTATGGTTGCGAAAAGTATGCGGGACAACTTCGCGCCGGCGAACCCTACACTCAGCTCAAACCGGTGTTGGTGATCGCGATGCTGGAAGAAACGTTGTGGATTGAAACAGACCAGCTCCACCATCGATTCGCCTTGACGGATCGAGAGTCGGGTCGCGAATTAACGGATACGTTGTCGATTCACACGCTGGAGCTAACCAAGTATAATTTGATTGAGGAAAAATTGGCGACCGCGACGAACCTAAGGCGGTGGTTGTATTGGTTGTTGCATGCCGATGAATATAAGCGTGAGGGGTTACTCAAGTTGTTTCCGGAGCAAGCGTTTCAGCTTGCGAGTACGCAGTTGCTCGAGATTTCAGAACAGACGGAGGACAAAGCGATGTACGACGCCAGAGAAAAAAGCTATCCGCGACCACCAGTGGGCGATCCATGTAGCACGCGATGAGGGGATCAAAGAGGGCGAGATGAAAGGCAAGATCGAGGGCGCAATCGAAGGCGAGGTTAAAATGATTCGCATTTTACAGAGTTTACTGGAAAGCCCTGTAACCGGCGAGTCAGAATTGTCTAGGTTTAATTTGGAACAGCTGCAAACCATCACGAACGACTTAAAAGAAAAGCTCCAGAATCGTCGTCGTGATCAATGAATGATTGATGATCTACTGTAAGCCTAAACTAAAGTGTTTCCGCGTCCCCCGTCCTCGACCTTACCGAATCTGGACTGGTGCCACGGCATCGTAGAAATATTTGTTAACTTGTGTTCACGCCGATCACACCGACCACGCATGTCGGCTTACGGCCAGAAACTGCATCGAAAATAGCCAACATTCTGCGGAGAACTCTCTCTGATTGGAGATTGGGACAGTTGGTCGAACTTAGGGTCACGGTCAAACCCGCACCTACGAAAGGAAATGCCATCTTAGTTAGGGTTAGAGACAGCATTCGGATTGACGATGGCGGGCTACGCTGTGAAGCATTCTAGGCTGCCAGGCTGTCGTTGGTTTTGCGAAGTTTTTCGCGTTCTTCGTTGGTCATTTGTCTGACATTGGGGTCGCCTAGTGGTTTCTTGTCTTTGTTCGCCGGACAGTATCTCGATCGT
>JBGSIY010000656.1:0-3001 GCA_041742275.1 Pirellulaceae bacterium
GGCTTCGGTTTTGAAGTAACACTTGGTGACGATTCGTTTTTACCAGCACTGTCAGAACGTTTGGGATACGGGCGTCCGCCGGCGGCTGATGTACGTTTCTTTGGTGGCTTCCAGGACTTCAGGGCACTGACTTCTTCGTCGGTCAATTTGCGATGTTCGCCGACGTTCATGGGGCCCAATTGCAACGGTCCGATGGCAATCCGTTGCAGCCTCGTGACCTTGTGTCCAATTCGGGCCAGCAACCGGCGAATCTCTCGATTGCGTCCCTCTTCCAAGACGATTTCAATGATCGCCCCCACACGGTTCCGCTTGATCACGCGAGCCGATTTGGCTTTCGCTTTCCCTTCGGCCAGATAAACGCCTCGTTCCAATTGGGTCAACTGCTCAGGAAGAGGCACACCCACGGTTTGCACCAAATAGGTTTTTTCGACACCGAACTTGGGATGCGTCAGTTGATTGGCCAAATCACCGTCATTGGTGACCAGAATCAGTCCCTCGCTGGATTTATCCAATCGGCCCACGTTGTAGACCCGGTAGTCCGTGCGAATCAGGTCGATCACCCTCAGTCGGCCCGAGGGATCGCTGTTCGTTGATACCACTCCGGGTGGTTTATTGACGGCGAAGTACTGAAAGCGAGCGGTCTTCAGACGCTCACCATCGACCAAGATTTTTTGGACAGTCGGGTCGACTTTGACACCCAACTGATCCACGACAGCCCCATCGACTTCCACTCGCCCTTCGACAATTAACTCTTCGCACTCGCGGCGGCTGCCGATTCCGGCTGCTGCTAATACGCGTTGGAGACGCTGGCGAGGGCTGGCGTTTTCCTCGGGGGTGTCGCTGGACGCCTTCTCGCGGTGTGATTGACGGCTTTGGGACTTTTTGCTGGACATGGTCGCACTCGGTTCATTGATAAAAACTACCTGTTTTCAGGTCGACCAAGTCTAGACTCTTCCAGAAAAAACGCAAATGGTTTGCGATCGCGACTTGGGCTGGGGGCACAATCCGTTCCTTCCGAAATCACTGCGAGTGGGAAACCGGAAGTCCCGTTTCAAGGCCGAGAGGGGAGAATTAGGTTACTTTTGGCACCCGTTTTGGAAGCGCTCGTTGATGTTTTGCAAGATCTTTTGTTCCAAAGAAAAATCTCGCCCCATGGGAATCCAGCCTAGATTGGGCTGCAAAAGCAGGATTTCGTCGCGGTTGCTGTCCAATGAATTGTCATGTCGGAGGGCCCGGCTACTTACCGTCGCATGCTCCGGACTCGCCTTGTCCTCCAGTTCTTTATAGACCTTAACGTCCACCAAATAACTGTTCTGGTTGGGAATCAAGCGGACTTTGGCAAACCGTCGAACAGTTTGTAAGGTGGCATGAGCCCGTTCAAATCCGAACGTCGAGTCCTTGCGCCAGGGTTCGAAGTAGGTGGCACCGATCTGAGGGTGAGTCTCCACCCAGCCTTCGGTAATGATCCCCTCGGCTATCCGAATCCGCTCCTCGCGATAGATGCGAAAATAATTATCCAACTCGTCAGAAATGGCGTTCATGGCCAATTCCGGATCGACCATCGGGGCGGGCAGAGGGTTGGCCAATTGTTGTTCGTTCAACTTCTCAATCGCTTGGGGTTCCGATGGCCAGTAGGCACGACAGCCCACCAGGCTGATCGCTAGCAACCCTAGAAACCCGAATTGAAAAAGACTTTGGGAACGGGACACGTGTTACGGCACCTAACCACAAGCTGACGTTTTTTGAGAATCATCCGAGGCGGGAGTGTGACAAACTGCGACTTTCCCAGCAAGTGCATTTCTGCCGCGAAAACAACGCTGTTTTAGCCGGTAATTGACCTAAAGCCGTCGGGCTAAGCATCACACATTTTTTGGACTCTCGAAAAACACAAGATGCACATGACAATCCCCTGATGTGTTGAGGAAATGGCTTGGACTCTCAAGTGCCTCTTTTTGCACCCCAATTCAACTTGGCCAAGCCACATCAAAGGAAGCGTTACCAACATAACGAGAGAGTTCGTTTTCTAGCCGAGTGTTGCGTTCGCAATCGTCTCCGGCCAGAAGCGGGGTTTCCCAATTGGACGATCGCTCAATTTCTCAAATCGAGTTTACAGCAACCAAAATCCAGCGACCTTAACGTTGCCTTGCTTTTCAGGAACTTCGCATTCAAGCGATAATAGCTATACTTCCCATCTTTTTCAATCGTCACCAAATCGGCATGGAACAAAACTCGCAAATGGTGTGACACATTGGGCAACTCGATCTCCAGCAGCTCAGCTAAATCCGATACCGTCAGCGGGCCCGCCTGGAGCGCATTGACGATTTGCAAACGATTTGAATCCGCCAAGGCCTTCAAGTAGGTGGCACAAACCATTGCGTTTTTGGGTAGCGATTTTTCGTTATCCATAATTACGTTTCGTAGACAAAATTTAGCTTTCCCATAGCAACTTCCGTTTCAGGCGAGTTGATCAACCCGTGAAAACCACCCAGAAAGTCCCATTTCCGTCAATTCGCACGCTCCGTCATCGGGTTGACGCCCGCCCGACACAATCATATGCTCAAAAGATCATTTGATTGTATGCTTTTTGTAAACGAAGGAAACAGCAAGTCCCAGCGGAACCTTCGACCCAACCAATCTGATGAGCAGCCCAAGAGCCTATCCTAAAACTGTTCGGAATCATCAGCCGAAACGCGCTAGAGTCCGGCTCGACCGTATAAACCGGGGGCTAGTGCCCCACGGCTAATAGGTTCTAAGTGAATTTTCATTCGTTGATCGGGACGACAATTTTTTCGGACTCACGCACATGATTCGACTTGTAAAAATCGTTTTGGTATTGTACTTGATGCTCAACTCCTGGGCTATCACACGGGCCGAGATTGGGATCATCTCTCCTGCCGAAGCGAATCGGATGCTCGAAAATTCTGATTTAAAAAAACGCCCTATCGTTCTCGATTCGCGCGGCGGTTACAAGGATTATTTTCGCTGTCATCTACCTCATGCC
>JBGSIY010000657.1:0-13069 GCA_041742275.1 Pirellulaceae bacterium
TTGTTTTGGGCCAAGACGTCAACCAACTTGGTGATCAGCAGATCGGATTGTGCGGGATCGACTTGGAAATTGGCTAACGCCAAAGCCGCCATCATTTGTACTCGAGGAGACTGATCGTCCAACAAGTTGAGCAGTCCTACAACAGCGGATGGCCACTTCAACTCTCCGGCGATCCGTGCGGCTTGGGCACGGATTTCAGGTTGAGTGTTTCCCAAGAGTTCCGTGATAGTTTGTTCGATTTGGGCGTTGGCTGGGTCCTCGGTCTGCGACGTTTGCAAACCGATTTGCCAGAGGCCCCACATGGCGTGAATTTGAGCGAGTTCTGTCGATGGAGACGAGATTGAATCCACTAAGGTTGCCATCTCCCTTCGCCGAGCCAATTCGTATTGACCTTTCAGTCGAACTCGTTGGTCAATATTCGATAGTGCCGATTTCAATTCCTCGACTGGGATTTCTCGCGTGTCTTTTGCAAGGAAACGCTGCACGAGCCGGACCTCTCCCGATTTTACCGTTTCGGGATTACCGAATCGATACAATCGCCCTCGGCCTTCTCCCACCCAACCATTCACCCAATCCGAGGTGTACAGGAATCCGTCCGGACCGAAGGCGAGATCGGTAGGTAGCATTCGCCACAAAATTTGTTGCGATTCGGATAATTCAAAAAAGGCGCCTTGAGGGCGAACTTGAAATGCGCGAATTCCACTGTCGGCAGGGCTGCCGCGAAAGTCGCACATCAAAAAGTGATCCGCAAATCCGTCGGCAAATCCCGTCCCCGGATAATAAGCGAGGCCGCTGGGGCCATCCCCCAAATTGGCCACGGGGGGCAGTATGCATACCGGTTGCTCCTCATGAAAGGGGTGCCAGATTTTTTCTCGATTGAAGGGTCCGCGATCCGCGAGATATTGATAGCTCATGCGCCATCCGGAATCCGCACCCGGTAATACATAAACCCAACGAGCGCGATCACCGCTATCAGAGTTGTTGTCGCCCGTGAATAGATTGCCCCATTTATCAAACGCCAATTCCTGAGGGTTGCGCAAACCCGTTGCGACAACTTCCAATTGACTGCCATCCGGTTGGCAGCGGAAAACGGCTCCACTTTCTGGGTTGGCCAAGACGCGTTGGTCTGCAGTGCGCAAATGATATCCGCGATCGCCAATGCTAAAATAGATCCGGCCATCAGGGCCGCGAATCAACCCGTGCATATCATGTCCGCGAAAGGCGACGCGGACACCAAAGCCCGATTGGAGGGAACGACGTTCATCCGCGACACCGTCTCCTGTCGTGTCGGTCAGGCTCCATAAATGGGGAATGCAGGTGAAGAGAACGGTGCCATCGACCACCAAAACTCCCGCTCCCGTACCCTCTTCTAACGCGTTAAAGCGATTGGCAAAAACCTGTGAACGATCCATAGTGCCGTCGCCGTTTTCATCAATCAATAAACGAATCCGGTCGTCTTGCCGCGTATAATCGAGCCCTTGATTGGGGAGTAGCTTTTGGTGATAAGCGATTCGGTCTTCGACGGTCAAGGCAGCGAGGTCATGATCTACCCAGATGGTGTCATGACTGCGATTGTCCGTTACTCCCTGTTCCTGTCGAAAGGTTTCGCAGACATAAATTCGGCCTTGATCATCGATCGTGAAAGCGACTGGATTTGCGACAAGGGGTTCTGCTGCAACAAGTTCGGCAACTGTGCCAGGGGGCAATTGAAAACCCGACATGGCCTCAAGGCCCGCATTCGATGCTTTGGCCACGACTGGTTCGATCGGGAATCCATCTTGAGCAATCAATTCTTCCGCTAAACAGATCGAGAAAATCAACACAACGGCCAATTTTAATTTCAACATCAATACATCTACCGTTGGGTAAAACATCTAACAGCATACAACTCAGTTTCTGGAGCTGATATTGTAAACGGCGTTGCCGCTCCGTGCTACAATTGCAACACCATCGGGCGATACAATCGGGCAAAACGGCAGTCTGAATCGTAACGCCGATACTCTGCTGAAACGGCCGCGCACCGGTGCTCAGGCGTCCCGCCTGTACCTATACCAGTGTTCATCCGAATAAACTTAAATTTGATCGGTCGATTGAGGATATGTCCAAAATCATTTCGACGTTTTGTTTGGCGTCGGTGAAGGTATTGAAGGCGTTTGCCGGTCATTTGGGCTCCAGCGAGATCACCTGCCCGATTTCGTATTTGCCTTTAGCAAGCCAAAATAGAGACGAGCATGGCGAATCAAGAACGTCTCTGGCACCCCTCCAGGGTGCAATGGCGGTGGCAACAACGTTCCGGTGGTGTCGCTCCGCTCAACCACATAGGCATCAACTTAAGAAACTGATCTTTATTTAAAACGCGGAAATCCTTTCTAACTAATGAGTTACAGCAAATAACCATTAGGTCAAAAGGAGTTTCCGCATGAATACGTTAGCACAAATTGGTTTGGCGTTGAAGAATATGTTTGGCGAATGTGCAGAAAAAGCCAACCAAGAACATCGAGTGATTCAGCGAAAGCGTAAATTTTCAGTTTGCTCCTTTGCGAAGACCTTCGTTTTGGCGATGGTTCAACATCCCGATGCTAGTTACGAAGACATCGCCACAATGGCTGCCATTTGCGATACGGATGTTACCAAGCAGGCTGTGGAAAAACGTTTTACGCGAACTGCATCTGAATTTTTTCAGTCACTATTTCGGCACTCAGTTAAGCAGGTTGTGCGTTCGGATCAAGAATTGGCTCCTTTATTGGAGCGGTTCACCGATACCGTGATCATGGATGGCTCAACGATTATGTTGCCCGATAGCCAAGCTGATCAATTCCAAGGGCGTGGGGGCAGTCATGGCTTTGGAAAGTCTGCTTTGAAACTCCAAACCGAATTGAGTTTGAGAACAGGTCAACTCAATGCGGTTGATATTGAACAAGGACGTGAATCGGATATGGCTTGTCAGCGGCAAACGATTGAGCGTCCTGCTGGAACTCTTCGACTGACTGACTTGGGCTACTTTAGCATTGCGGTCTTCGCCTCGATCGCTGCCGCCGGTTCCTATTTTCTATCGCGAATTCAATGGCCGACGATTGTTTGGCAGGAGGGAGTTCGAATGGGCAATGTGATCGACTTCCTCAACAGGCAAAAGCTCAATTTGGTTGATCAGTGGATTGAAATCGGAACCGCAGATCGTTTGACGTGTCGGCTGATTGCTTGGCGGGTGCCGGAGTCAATTGCTGGCAGCCGACGTCGCAAGTTGTATCAAACTGCCAAAAAACGAGGACGCACCGTCTCGAGCGAAGCCCTGAAGTCTTGTGATTGGATGTTTCTGGTGACCAATCTGCCGTTGGATAAACTCGCGGTTAACGAAGCGATCGTACTCTACCGTGCAAGGTGGCAAATTGAGTTGTTGTTCAAGCGCTGGAAATCGGTGGGCTTGATCGGGAATCTGCATGGGAAAAACGATACCGAACAAATGGTACGTCTGTGGGCCAAGTTATCTGCGGCATTGATTCAACACTGGCTCACGGTTCTCAGCGGATGGAGAGTTGGTGGAGAACTCAGTTTTTTGCGGATCGCCAAAACGGTAACCAAGATCGCCGAAGCGATTGCCTTCGCCCTTTCAGCACCGGAAGTTGGTCAGGAATTAGAAAATGTATTGAAACGCTTCTACAAAATGACAAGCCTGAGTACCCGCCGCGACAAAAGGAAAAAAATCGGCACTCTCGAATTGTTACAAAATCCCGAAAAACTAGACTATGTCTTAAGTTGATGCCTATGTGGTGTCGCTCCGCTCAACCACCGGCTAATATCCGCTAACCCCTGTCGGGGTAATTGGAGACGTTCTTCCAGAACCATTCCTGTTAAAAGCTGCTAACGCCTATCGGGTTAAGGCGAGTAATAGCTGCTAACGCCTATCGGCGTAAATCGAGACGTTCTTTCAGAACAAATCCTCAGGCATAGTCCCTCGACAAAATCCCGTTTGCTAAATTAGCAGGAGTCCGTGAGCACTCGGTTGAGAACGGAACGGGACGCTATACGGCTAAATCGGGACCTTATTTCCGGAAATTTGTTTAGGCCACGACCTCACGCGGATGAGCTGGAGCGGGGTTCCCCCCGGAGGCTTCTTTCTCTTTGGGTCGATCGTTTGTTTCGGGCTTTGCCCCTCTTTCGGGAGCCTGCTTGGGAACCGATTTTTTAGAAGATGACAGATTGTTGAATGCCAACGCGATTCCCGTTTCCCAACGGATCAACAAACTTAAAAGAGTTGGAATCAAAAAGAGCGTGAGGATGGTCGAAAGCAGCAGACCCCCGAGCACGACGCTGCCAATTCCACGATAGAGTTCACTACCCGCACCTGGGAAAAATACCAGCGGGGCCAAGCCGAAAACCGTAGTCAGGGTGGTCATGAGAATCGGACGAATTCGCGTTTGCAAGCTGGCTCCGATCGATTCTTGAACCGGCATTCCTTCGGTCCTGAATACAATCGATTGATGGACAATCAGAATCGCATTATTGACAACGGTACCTACCAGAATCACAAAACCGAGCATGGTGAGAACATCGAGTGATTGGGGAGGATTACCGGTGGCGACCAAATAGCGGCTGAGCAATTGGAGTCCGATAATTCCGCCGACGGCGCCCAGCGGGACGCTGAGGATAATCACAAATGGGTACGTCCATGATTCAAATAAAGCGGCGAGCAACAGATAAGTGATCAAGACAGCCAGGAGGAAATTCCATTTCAGCGCGGCCCAAGTTTGTTGGAGTTTGTCGGCAGTTCCCGAGAGATTGACCGTATAGATGGAGCCCAATGTTCCATCTGCTTCCATCGGTTGTAAAACGGATTCTTGGATCTGGGCGATCGCATCTTCCAACGAGAGTTCGGGTGGTGGGGAAACCTCCAGAGTGATGGCACGTTGTCGTTCGCGGTGGTTGATTTGCTCGGGTCCGCTAGACAGGTATGCATCAGCGATCGTGGTTAAACGTATGGGCTCAAACAGATTACGAGTTGCGATGTACTGTGACAAGATATCGGGGTTTTTCTCCAATTGATCATCAGTTCCCCGGATTATCAGGTCGACTCGTTCGCCACCGATGAAGTAGTCTGTCGCATAGGCACCGTCAATCAGGGCGTTTACAGCATAACCCAGTTCATCACTGGTGATGCCCGCCGAACCAGCTTGTTCCGCTTTTAACGTGACATGCAATTCCGGAGTGGAAAGGTCCAAACTGGGAGTCGGGCGGATTTGAGTTCCTTCGGGAAAAATGGCTTTGATTTTTCCCATGATATCTCCCCCCAATTCGACGAGGCGCTCTAATTCTGGGCCGTTAATTTCGACATCAATGTTTCTACCACCGGACATGCCACGCCCGAACAAACTGGTTTGAGAAGCCACGACCAAAGAACCGGGGAATTGATTTTTTAATTTTGCTTGGGCCAAGTCGATCAAGCGTCTGGCCTGTGACTCATCGTAGGCACGAAGTCCCACAAAAACACTTTTTTCTCTCGCCATGCAGAACATATCCGCAATGGCGGGGAACTCTAAATCGGACGTGTCTTCGACTGAGGGTTCAATGTCCCAATAAGGTTTCAGTAGTCGCTCAACGTCCTCGGCGATCGCTCCCAATTGTTCGACGTTGTATCCCGAAGGAGTCAGGACATTACAGATTATCAAATTGCGATTCCCTGCGGGCAGATATTCGACCTTGGGAAACTGCCACCAACCGATGATGCCCACAGACAGTAGAATGCCCAATACCAAAGCAACGCTATAAATCGTACTTCGTTGAACATGATGATTGACACCGCTGATGGCTCTACCCAACTGTTGCCCCATTGATTCTAAAAAAGCCGCTACAGGAGATTTGGCTTTTGCCTTCTCGCTGGTGGAGGCGTCCCCCAGAATTTTCGCTGATGCCGTGGGGATCACGATCACACTGATGATCAAGCTCAGTCCGACAGCAATACAAATAGCCAATGCAATATCGCCGAACAGTTGCCCGACCTCACCTTCCAGGAAGATAACAGGCAAAAACACAGCGAGTGTTGTCAGCGTGGATGCCAAGACGGCTCCCCATACCTCTTGAACCGCTCGACGCGCGGCCTCGCCGGCACTATAGCCCAAGTTGCGAAAACGATCGATGTTTTCCAGGACCACAATCGCATTGTCGACCAGCATCCCCACCGCAAATGCCAAACCTGCCAGGCTGATCACGTTGAGCGAGCGCCCCATGTATCGCAGAAACAGGAACGTGCCAATGACACTGATGGGAATCGCGATGGCAACCACCAATGTACCTCGAGCGAACCAAAACCCCACGCCAATGATCAATAACAATGTGATCAAATTGAACCAGGGATCGATATAAATGGCGGCAAAGGCCGACGCCAAAATAATCGGGGCGATGACCAGCGAGCGCCCACCCAAGTGGAGAAACAACATCAGGATAATGACAGTCAGCGAACCCCCGATAACAATGTTCTGCTGTACCAACCCCACGGCCGAGTTGATATAAACCGTTTCGTCGTAGACTTTGGTTAATGTAAGGCCGTTCTGCGCCAAAAGTCCATTGTTTAGTTTTTCAACCTCGCGGTCCAAGCCCCGAACAACATCGACAACGTTGGCCCCCGAGTCCCTTTGCACGCTCACTGAAATGGTGCTGTCTCCATACCTTCTTACAGAACCGGTGTTTTTTTCCAATCCCATTTCAACCCTGGCAACATCTTTCACATAAACACTCGCTCCCTCACGTGAATCGATGATCTGATTGGCAACTTGCTCCAAAGAGCGATACTGGCCCAAGGTTCTGACTGAAATTTGGCGTTTGCCATCGGGGTAATTTCCGGCCGATATGTCGCTGTTGTTCTGAACCAGAGCCGTGCGAAGGTCGGCGATCGTTAATCCACGAGCCGACAACTTCGTCGCATCCACAATCACATGGACTTGCGGACGTTGACCGCCACGAACGGTGGCATCCGCTACTCCTAAAACCCTTTCCAGCTGCGGTTCGATGAGGTCTTCCGCAAACTTCTTGTACGAAGAAAGGTCGATGGCTTCCGGGACCAAAGGTTGCAATTCGGGATGGGTTTTGGCCAACTCTCGGATACGAAACGTACGCAAGCCAGGGTTAGTCGCACGTTTGACGCGTTCCAGCTCTTCTTTTAATGCCGGAAATTTTTGGACATATTCGTCAATTCCCTCCATGGTCGGGGGCTGTTTGCTCAGGATGAACCAAGCGATCGAGTTATCGGATTGGCTGGAAGTTCGAATGACGGGTTTGTCGGCATCGATCGGATAACCACGAACTTGAGCCAGTTGACTATTGACCTTCAACAAGGCTTCGTTCATATCTGTGCCAACCCGGAATTCCAAACTGAGGTTCCCCTGCGAGTTTTGGCACTCGGACGTCATTTTGGTAATTCCCTCGACGCTGCGAAGCTTTTCTTCCTGGCTATTGATAATCTCATTTTCAATCTCGTGAGGGCTGGCACCTGACCATGTTGTCGAGATGGAAATTTGGGGACGTGTCACGTCGGGCGAGAGTTGCATCGGCATGTTGAAGAGCGATATGGCTCCAAAGAGCATCAGTAGAATGACGCCAACACTGACCTTGACGGGATTATCAATAAACCAACTGATAGGATGCACGAGAGTTACCAACCTGAAATATAATTAATTTCGATATTTAAAAACGAAAAGATGGAGGAGCACACTCCGATCCGCGGACGGCGTGTTCTGTCATTTGTCGAAGGCGTTTTCGCGTGAGAAAACCCTCAAGTCTACGATGAGATTTTCCCCCACGAATTATACGTCCCACCGGAAACCGCGCGATCGCGGACGCATCCGGCCAACGGCCAAAAAAGTCAAATGTTGATAAGGATTTGTTTCGGAACCGATCCTCAGCGCCACAAGACACAGCCACAACACAACATTTAGAACTTATCCCAGAACCTATTAGCCGTGGGGCACTCGTCCCCGGTTTATTCGGTCGAACCGGACGCTAGCGCGTTTCGGCTGATGATTCCGATCCGTTTTGGGATAAACTCTTATTCGACTTCCTCAAAAACTGGGCCTTTCTGGCCGAGACTTTGAGATTTCTACTTCTGCATTTGCACGCAACCTTTCGTTGCCTTCAACAATCACTCGATCACCGTCTTGAAGGTCACCAATGACCTCGACCCAATCTCCCAAATTACTTCCCAAGGTAACTTGGATTGGAACCACTATGTTTTTATTGTCTCGGGAGATGACTTTGTAAACTACCGGTTTCTGGCCACCCAAAACCAGAGCGTCACGGGAGATCACTCTCATGGACCGTTTACTACCGATAGCGATCAGAGCGCGACCGAGCATCCCGGGTTTCAAAATAGGGATTCCGCCAGCCGTGGGATTGACAACGCGAGCGCGAACCGTTGCCAAACGCGAGCGCAGATCAACTTGAGGCACGATCGACAAGAGTTGCCCCAAGAGTTCCGTTTCGACGCCTTCAATTTTAATCACGACCGGAGGCGTTTTGCCTGAGTCAGCCAAAGCTTGTTGGATAGTTACGACTAGGTCCTGAGAGACATTGAAGGCAAAGTCAACTTCGTCCAGTTCGACAATTTCTGCTACGGGGTCTCCTCTGGCGATCCAGGCTCCCACTTCGGTTGATTTGTTGATCACAAATCCGTCAAAGGGAGCGCGAATAGAATGCCTCTTTTTTTGATCCTCGAGGCGAATGATTTCTTGTCGCGCTGCGTCCGCGCGAACTGCCGCTTGTTGCAAACGGATTTCCGCCGTGGCCTTGAGTCGTTTGAGTTCCAAAGCCGCTTGATTGGCCAATTGTTGATCGACTAGAAATTGGCTTCGCGAAAGCTCCATTTCGGTAGTAGAAATGGCATTGGATTGAGTGGAGATTTTTCTCATTCGCTCAAAATCATTTTTGGCATATTCGGCTCGGGCGGAAGTTTCTGCAACTTTGGCTGCCGCAAATTCAATTTCGGCGGGCAGAGAAATTTTGAGTTCATCGTAGGCTTGTTGAGTCAAGTTGAACTGGATCTGTGCTGTGTCAATTTCGATTTGTAGGGTTTCCGTTTCCACTTCCACGAGAACGTCTCCCAAAAAGGCGGACGATTCTGAGTCGTCACTAACGTCGTCGTTACTCGCGTCGTTTTTAACACCATCACGGCGTCCCCGGACGGGATCTCCTCGTTCAACATTGACAGTTCGAACGCGACCTTCGACCGCCGAGCCAACAATCGACTGGCGAATGGCTTCGACACTCCCCACGAAGGAGCGTTGTTCGGAGAATTCGCCTTCGAAAACTCCTCCTGCGACCACCAAACTGGGGCCGGTAGGGGCTTGAGCGTATAAACCGTCGATAGCAGCCAGGGAAAACAAAAGGACCAAGAGACGCCGTCCCCAGCCGAAGGGATAGCATTTCAGGTGTTCCATCAAATTATCAGACATCCAAATTCCGGTTTTTAGCATGTTTTTGAAGAATTCCCCCGCTGTTAGCTCGTTGAGCCCTGCCATTCTTACGTTTCGAAACCGCGTCTGGCTCACCGTTTAAGCCGTTTTCGCCGGCGATATCGGCGTTTTTGGATCTTACTATTCTATTCAAAAATAACACTTTCCGCCCGGGATAGCTCTCTTTTTTTATGTTTTTGAATGATTTTGGAAAAACGGGCGTTCGCGAACCCTGAATTATTGACGTTGCCTCCTCTCCGGCCCAGATGGTACAGTCCCGCACCCAAATCAAGTCTCGGGGTCTCGATTATTATCCCGTCCGTTTGAGAGTTAAATCACAGTGATTGCCAAGCGACGAATTAGAACTCAAATGTACTTCAGCTTCGTGCTGTTGTTCTGTGTGGTTGCTATGTTGTCGTGGGCATCCTTCCAAGGAAACTTCAAGTTCCGGACACTGACTAAAAATATAAGAGAACGATCCGCCGAATTGCCCTTGGCGGCCGATTTGAGTCATGAGGTCAATAAACTTCGGGCCACTCTATTCCAATGCAATCAACCGGTCCCTTCTGTGAATCGCTTGAAGCCCAGCATCGAAGATGTTTTTCCTAGATGGCAATTTCGTGTTAATTTATCCAACGTCGAACATGCCTTGGCTCGATATGTTTCACAACTTGAAAATGGCAAGACAACCGATCCTCGAATCGCGGATATTTCCTTGGAACGTCAACTCGTGACCCAGATGAACGATTCATTGGCGGAAATCGAGTCGCTGATCAATCAAACGGATTGGGATTTGGGTAGAAACCACTATCACACGCCATTAGAAAAAGAACTAGAGCACCTGCAAAGTTTGGCGAGTCAAGTTCCCGCTCGACTAAAACAGCGGATGGATGAATTTGCCGAGCAGGTTCGTGGAGAATATCAAGCGGCAATGATATTCTCAGGTACCATCAGTTGTGTTGGGGCTTTTTTGGTTTGCGTCCTCGTGTTTGGCTTTATCAAAACCATCTTTCGTCCCTTGGAAAATTTGCTCAAGGCGACACGGGAGGTCGCGGCAGGAAATTTTGACTATCGAATTGCCATCACGGGAGAAGGCGAAGTGGTCGAGCTCGCCGAAGGCTTCAATGCCATGACTCAAAATTTCCAAGAGATAAAACAGGATCTCAATAAACAAGTTCAGCAACGGACTAAGCAAGTCGTCCGGAGCGAACAAATGGCTAGTGTCGGCTTTTTGGCTGCCGGAGTGGCTCATGAAATCAACAACCCCTTGGCAACCATTGCCTGGAGTGCCGAATCACTGGAAACACGTTTGCTTGACATTTTGGATTTGACTCAAGAGCGGAGTGCGGACGAACGACTAGCGGAAATAGAGTCGATGAAAAAGTACTTGCGCCGCATCCAAGATGAAGCATTTCGGTGCAAAGGTATCACGTCGAGCCTTTTGGACTTTTCACGACTCGGTGACGCCCAAAAAACCCCCGTCGACTTGGCCCCCATCGTGGAAAGCGTGATTGATATGGTCAAGCCGCTTGGTCGGTATCGGCGTCGAGGGATTCAGTTTCAATGCACGACAAGATTGAAAGTCGTTGTGAATCCGCAAGAAATAAAACAAGTCATCTTGAACCTAATCACCAATGCTCTGGATAGTGTCGACGAAGGAGGGGAGGTGCACGTTTCATTGGAGGGGATCCGGGAACGGGCAATTCTCGCCGTTCGAGACAATGGTTGCGGAATGACAGACGAAGTTAAAAAACATTTGTTCGAACCCTTTTTTACTCGTCGGCGAGACGGGCAAGGTACAGGGTTAGGACTTTCAATCAGCTACCGAATTATTGAAGAGCATGACGGTCAAATTGAAGTGGCCAGTGATGGCCCTGGGACCGGCAGCACCTTTACCGTTTCACTACCGATTTATAAACATGAGCAAGTTGAACCACTCACGCGGGCGGCAGCCTAAACCTCTCAAAGTTCTGTTCGCAGACGATGAAGGCCCACTGCAAGAATTGATCGCTGACGAGCTACCCCGGATGGGGTGCCAAGTCACCGTTTGCCCCGACGGCCTTACTGCCGTTGCGGCGATTGAACGTGAGGTATTTGATTGCCTTATTGTCGATTTGGATATGCCCGGTTTGAACGGCATCGAAGTCATTGCCCGGGCAAAAGAAATCGAACCCCGTACCGAAGCCATCGTGCTGACGGGGAAAAGTTCCAAAGAGACGGCCATTGCAGCACTTCGATTGGGTGCTTTTGACTATCTACAAAAACCTTGTACGCTGATTGAATTGCAAACGCGACTCCAACGCGTAGCCGAGAAAAGAGAGTTGACCAAAAGGGTCGCGGCTCTGGAAACTCGCCTGAAGAAAGTCGATGGCAATTTCAACATGATTGGTCAACATGTTTCGATCCAAAATTTGAAAAAGCTTATCCAGCGAGTCGCGCCGACCGAATCCACTGTCTTGATCACAGGAGAAACCGGAACTGGCAAGGAACTCGCCGCCAAAGCGATTCACGCCGGTAGCCCTCGCACTGACAAGCCGTTTTTGGCGATCAATTGCGGGGCACTTCCTGAAAATTTGATTGAAAGTGAGTTGTTCGGTCATCGCAAAGGTGCGTTTACCGGAGCCGATGAAAACCGAGTCGGACTGTTTGAGGTCGCCGATGGCGGAACACTGTTCCTCGATGAAATTGGCGAATTACCTCGTTCCATGCAGGCGAAATTGCTGCGCGTTTTGGAAACAGGAGAAGTCCGTCGCGTGGGAGACAATTTGCCGTTTACCGTCGATGTTCGTATCGTTTGTGCCACTCATCGCGATCTCCCTAAAATGGTCAGCCGTGATGAGTTTCGGGAAGACCTGATGTATCGGATTAACTCTTTTGAAATCCGGGTCCCGCCTCTGAGAGAACGAACCGAAGATATCCCCGCTTTGGCGAATCATTTACTGGCTCGGCATCGTCCCGGCATCAACTCCGCCAACCCCGGAATGACCTCGGAGGCCCTGGCCGCACTCAAAAATTATAGCTGGCCCGGGAATATTCGTGAGCTGGCGAATGTCATCGAACACGCGTCCATTCTGTGTGACGAATTGCCAATTGATGTCCATGATTTACCCTCACATTTATTAAAACCGCAATTGAAAATTGCCAATACAGATGCAGTCATGACCCTTCGCGAATTAGAGGCGCATGCTATCGTTGCCTCCCTCGAACGCCACTCGGGAAATAAAACGGCTGCCTCCGAAGAACTGGGGATCAGCATCAAAACTTTGTACAACAAACTCAATCAAGATATCCTCAACCGCGCGGCATAAAGAAGCGTCGATCGGATGTCGTCCTAGAAGATGTCCCAAACTAATTTCGGTGTTTGGTTTGTCGGCGCGGAGGGTATTGCAGGCTTTTTTGGGTCTCTTAAGCCCAGAGAGATCACCGGCCGGATTTCGTATCCTGTTTCAACGCCCCGAAATAGATGCGAGCAGTGCGAATCAAGAACGTCTCTGGCACCCCTTCAGGCTACGCTGTGAAGCATTCTAGGCTGCCAGGCTGTCGTTGGTTTTGCGAAGTTTTTCGCGTTCTTCGTTGGTCATTTGTCTGACATTGGGGTCGCCTAGTGGTTTCTTGTCTTTGTTCGCCGGACA
>JBGSIY010000658.1:0-3359 GCA_041742275.1 Pirellulaceae bacterium
GCCGCCGATGCAGGGGTTACCTTCTTGGACACAGCCGATATTTATGGCCAAGGCCGAAGTGAGACGTTAATCGGTAAATTCCTGGCTGGGCGAGAGGATCGTGACCGTTTTTTTATCGCGACCAAATTCGGCCGCAGCTCCAATCCCGGTTGGCCGAAAAATTTTGAGCCCGCAACAATACGGCTCCATACCGAACATTCCCTGCAACGACTCGGAGTCGAAGCTTTAGATTTGACTCAAACCCATTGTATTCCGGCAGACGTCATGCGCAGCGACCAAGTCTGGGCAACGCTACGACAGTTGAAACAAGAAGGAAAGATCCGCGCTTTCGGGGCTTCGGTGGAATCGATGGAAGAGGCGCTCGACTGCTTAAAAGTGGAAGGGATTTCGTCGCTGCAGATCATTTTCAACATTTTCAGACAAAAACCGATCAGTGACCTGTTTGCTTTGGCTCGCCGACAAAAGGTGTCATTGATCGTTCGCCTCCCCTTGGCCAGTGGGCTGCTCAGCGGACGGATGTCAGCTTCGTCCGAGTTTGCTGCCACCGATCATCGCGCCTTCAATCGCGATGGTGCCGCATTCAACGTGGGCGAGACATTTGCCGGTCTTCCCTTCGAACGGGGCCTTGAAATAGTAGAGACCTTGCGGCCCTGGGTCCCTACCGAGTGGACGATGGCAGAATGGGCGATCCGCTGGTGCCTCGACTTTCCGGAGGTCACCACAGTAATCCCGGGTGCAACGCGTCCCCAACAAGCGACCAGCAATGCCGGGGCCAGCGATCGGGAGCCGTTACCCCCAGACGTTCACCAAAAAATTGCCGAATTGTATCGAGACCAAATCGCGTCCTGCATTCGCGGCAAGTATTAAGGCCGTTGGCCAACAAGCTGGAATGCGCATGGAAGGCATCGTCGCGCGTCGACAGTAAACAAAGTCCAAATGCTTCATTTTGAAGCAACTTTCGACGATTCCATTGGGCTGCAAGTAGCGGCTCACTGGGCCCCAGCAGTTGAGAACGGGACGCTAAAACTCACCACCACTAATTTCTTGCGTGGAGAAACCTCATCGGATTACCAAAAGGCCAAGGCGAGTGTCTATCTGGAAAATCTAGAACGATTGGAACACGCTATTGAATCGGAAAATCCGGAGGTCGCCAGAAAGTTCGCATTGCAAGGACAAAATGACCTGAGACGTTTCAAAAAGGCCTGGTTGGAACCCGAACCTTAAAAAACGTTCATTCGGCAAAGTCTTCCGTTCCTTTTTTCCCAAAACGGATAGTATAATAGAGCGAAAAAATTGCCTTCGCTCTCAACTTTCAAGCGAGTTTTATATGAAACAGCGAACCGGTTTTACACTAATTGAATTGCTTGTCGTGATTGCCATCATTGGCATTTTGGTAGGAATGTTGCTGCCAGCAGTCCAGTCAGTGCGGCAGTCTGCCCGGCGAACTCAATGTTTAAATCATTTGCGGCAAATCGGTTTGGCTTGCAGCAATTTCCATTCTTCTTTCCAGGCGTTTCCACCGGCGCGATTGGGACCCACTCCTGGCACTGTCGAGGAGACGTTGCATTTGCCGGTCAGCTATGCCTCCTGGTTTGTGCGGATCATGCCGTTCATGGAAGAGACAAATTTGTATGATCAATGGAATATCAAGCAACGGTTTGAAGATCAGAATTCCGTTGCAACCTCGACACCAGTTGCCGCCTTCCTGTGCCCCGAACGCCGATCCCTGTCGGACGCGGTAGGAAAACCGATCGAGGTCGATATCAGCTTGCCATGCGGTTGCCCTGCCGGTGTCCGTTTGGTTGATGGAGGGGCCCTAGGCGATTATGCCGGTAACGCAGGGGATCTTTCTCCCGGGGCTGTCGGGGCTCCGACCGATTTCTATCAACCGGGCCAAGGGACCGGCGTGTTGATCACCAGCCGCTCGTTGGGAGATGGCGTCAACGGCCCCACGACTTGGACAGATCGCATTTCTGTTGAAAAAATCACTGACGGTTCTTCCAATACGATTCTCGTTGGCGAAGCACACAAACCTCAATCCGAATTGGGATTGCCTCCTACGGATGCTCCGATTTATTCGGGATATGAGTTTCCGTCGATCGCACGTGTGGGAGGCCCGGGTGCACCGATTACGCGCAATCGCCACGATCAATCACCAACTAGTTTTTATCAGTTTGGCAGTTGGCATGCAGGCGTTTGTAATTTTGCGATGGCCGATGGCAGCACGCATACGTTTGGGAATTTCATCGACCCCGAAACGCTCCGCCGCCTGTGTTGCCGAGCCGACGGTCAGACTGTCGACTTCTCGATTTTGCAATAAACCTCTGTGGGTTTCGATTGCATTCTTGATTTTTAATTCCAAATATCAACTGTCATACAACATAGAAATGCAAAATTCTTCTCGGCAATGGATGTTCTTGGTAATACTGTGTGGCAGTGTCATCGTCGCTGCTGGTTGTGGTGACAATTACCCACGCCGATACCCTGTTTCGGGGTTTGTCAAATTTCCCGACGGTTCACCGGTCATGACCGGTACAGTTGAAGTTGGCATTCCAGGATCGCAGTGGACGGCCAGTGGTAAGATCGCCCGTGACGGCTCGTTTACATTGGGTACGGTCAATACAGGGGATGGCGCGATCTTAGGGGAGCATAAGGTCATTGTGCGGCAAATCATCGTGAACTACCTTCCCGCGGCAGGGGGTCATGACCACGGCAAACTGGTCGACCTGAAATACTCCGACTATAAAACTTCGCCGTTGGTATTAACGGTGACCGAAGACGGGAACCAAAATGTCCAGTTGATTGTGGAACCACGTTAGGAATTGTACGGAAATAAACTGGCGATTTGGCTCAATGTCGCACGGCTCTCCGAGCCGTGATTTCTCCTCGGAGAGTCGAGCCATTAACTTTAAACCAGGATCGTATCTCGGGACAATTACTTAGGAGCTCCCCTAACTTCCTTCTAAAAAACGGAGACAGGACTCTTCCCTCGAGCCCCTTCCGATCTTTTTTCGAGGTTGGCGAACCCCGTTTGGCACCGCCCAGCGTCTTATTTTCCGCTGTCGAAAGACACCGAATTGCCAGCAATTTGAAATTATTTTCAGGTGTGTAGCTGGTAGATTGGGGCAATCACCTAAGATCTGGCTCAAGTTTGGCGGTAGCCCGGTCAGCACCTATTTGCGAAACTCCAGAGATTGTTAAAATTCGGCAATATTAATCGCGGCCGTGTAGGATCGCGTAGGGGTTTAATAGAACAAGTAGAGTCGGCAATAGCTGGCCGACCTCAATGAAATCGCTTTCTGATTTTAAAATATTGCCGCAACCTAATGAAACGACCTGTGGCCCGACGTGCCTTCAGG
>JBGSIY010000659.1:0-2872 GCA_041742275.1 Pirellulaceae bacterium
TTCGCGTCACAACCTTTCCCGCTTCGGTTTCAATTAGAACCGATTCCAAAACGGAACGGAATCATCAGCCAAAACGCATTTGCGTCCGGTTCGAACAGGTAAACCGTGGGCGAGTGCTCCACGGCAAAAAGTTTTAATCTGCTCGATTCAATTTCGATGAGTTAAGTTGATCGGTCGGGATCTGCTAACTCAATTGCGGCAGTTGTGTGTCCGATTTTTCTCATGGAGTGAGTGCGTTGACACGAGTCTTTCCACAGATGGGCCCAGCCGAATCGATTTTTCAATTGGAAAAAAGTTTAGGGAACTCGTTATAAGTAGTGAAAATCTTGTTCGAGGTATTATTTGTTTGTTGCAGTCGAGAAAAAGGTGACAGCCAGTCATCCCATGAAGTTGTTCACCATGCCAGCATCGTTTCGATTCGTGCCTAACCTGACAGTGGCGAAAAAATGATTGCGGACTATGCTGGAGATGGGGTAAAACTCGGCTCCAAAATTTCAAAATCAAGTTAAAAATTTTTAAGTTGAAGATAAGGTAAACTGTGACGTTAACTTCCAAGCCACTGGCAAGTCTTTCCTTGGACCTGGATAATAAATGGTCCTATTTGAAGACGCGAGGGGATGCCGCTTGGGAATCTTTTCCGAGCTATTTGGACCAAGTTGTTCCGAGAATTCTGGAGCTTCACCGCGAACTGGGCCTGACGATCACCGTTTTTGTTGTTGGCCAAGACGCGGCTCTACCGGAAAATGCGTCCGCGTTGAAAGCGATTGCCGACGCGGGGCACGAAATTGGAAATCATTCATTTCATCATGAGCCGTGGTTGCATTTGTATTCTCGAGAACAGCTCATCGAGGAACTTTCGCGAACGGAAGTGGCCTTGCGTGAAGTAACAGGTCAAGTTCCCACGGGATTTCGGGGGCCAGGATTTAGTTTTTCATCCGATGTATTAAACGTCTTGAATGATCGAGGGTATCAGTACGACTGCTCGACATTTCCTACTTTTTTGGGGCCGGTTGCCCGCGCCTATTACTTTTTCAAAACCAATTTGAACGGGGCACAACGAGAACAGCGGAAGGCTTTGTTTGGTTCGATCGGCGATGGTTTTCAACGTTTGAAACCCTATCGCTGGAAGACCGACAAAACGCCGATGCTCGAAATTCCAGTAACGACCATGCCTGTGTCTCGCGCCCCGTTTCATTTGAGCTACATAATGTTTTTGGCACGTTGGAGCGAAAAACTTGCGATTTGGTATTTTGAATTGAGTTTGTGGTTGTGCCGCATGCGTGGTATCGAGCCCTCGATTTTGCTGCACCCGCTGGACTTTATGGGCTGCGATGATGATGCCGATCTCGCTTTTTTTCCAGCCATGGATTTGCCGTCAGGAAAAAAACTACGTGTTATGCGCCAGATCTTAACGTCGTTGAGCCAAACATTCAGGGTCGTAACCATGCGGGAGCACGCAGCGGCTTATGCGGATCGGCAGCTGCCGGTAATTGCGATACCTGCCAGAGGTTAAATGGAGTTGGAAACCCAGCAAATCGAAGATGGCCCCTCTGTGCTATCGATAATATCTAGTGGTTCAGTTTCTTTTGGCCATCTCCGCTGGAATATTCTGATCAGAGAAGCCACTGTGCGCATTTGTTATTTGGCATATGACAAGGCGACTGCTCCATAAAGCTCGATATCGATCTGACGGGCCAGATGGTAACCGAGGGGCCGTTTTTCGGGATTTTTTTGTAAGTGCGCGACACAACGAACTTAGGATATGTGCCAAAATAACTTCCGCGTTTGGTTTGGCGGCGCCGATCGTATTGAAGACCTTTGCAGGTCTTTTAAGCCCAGCAACATCGTCGGATCGATTTCGTATTCTTTTTTCAGCAACCCGATTTAGAGGTGAGTAGAGCGAGCCAAGAATGTCGCTGGCGCCCGTTGGGGGTGAAATGTCCGTGGCAACAACCTTCCGGTGGTGTCGCTGCGCTCAACCACCGGCTAATAGCTACTAATCCCTATCTGGGTAAATTGGGAATTTCTTTCAGAACAATTCCTCAGGAAAAGTCAGGAAACAAAATCCCATTTTTTCAAATTAGACGCAATTAATCTCCCGGATTGAAGTTAGTAGCTCAACTCTCTGAGTCGAGAAATTACGGCTCGGAGAGCCGTGAGACATTGAGCCAAATCACCAGTTTATTTCCGGACGTTTACTTAGCCAGGCGATAAATGCTAGCGTTTAGAGGGGCGGCTGAGGAATTGGTAAATCAGAGAGTTCAGTCTGGGATGATTTGAAACCAAAAAAGGGCTTAAATCAAAAATGGCCTTACATTCAGCTGAGAAAACACCAGATTGCCTCAGTTAAGCCAGCGATTGACCTTGTTCTCCGCTGGCACACTCTTTATTCTCTCGCCGCTAAATCATTGCCGAAGGATGAAGGCAATTCCGCTTAAACAAATAATCAAAGTGATCGTCATGAAGAGTCTTCGCTTAGAACTTTCTTGTGTGGTCGTTGGCGTCATGGCCATGATGATATTCCCGACTACGGGTTGTCAAAACTTAATAAAGCGTGGTCAGAGTCCGGAAAAATTGGTCGCGGAAATCGATTTAGAAGATGAAAATACTCGCTATATCGGCAACGAAACCAGTGTGTTTGGTTTGTCGTTTGCAAAAATCCAAGGCATCGGGTTGGTGACGGGCCTCAACGGTGCCGGCGAGGATTCTGGGCCTTCTTGGCAACGCGATCACTTGATGGAAGAGCTGCGTTCATTCAAAAACATCCAAAATCCAAAAGATTTAGTTGCCAGTTTAGATACGGCGGTGGTCAAGGTAACAGGGTTAGTTCCACCGGGGGCTAAAAAAGGAGATCGGTTTGATATCGAGATCG
>JBGSIY010000660.1:0-2233 GCA_041742275.1 Pirellulaceae bacterium
CAAAACGTCATTGCACGTTCAATCGCCTGATTAAATTGATACAATAGCCATAAACATTTGTTTTTAAATACGAGAAATAGAAATCATGAGCCGTCAATACATTTATCAAATGTCGGATTTGACCAAAAAGCGAGGAACGAAAACGATCTTCGAAAGCGTTTGGCTCTCCTTCTATCCCGGGGCCAAAATTGGTGTACTGGGCCGCAACGGTTCCGGAAAAAGCACGCTGCTGAAAATCATGGCGGGCATGGATACCGAATTTGACGGCGAGGCGCGATTGACTGACGGGTTCACCTGCGGCTACCTGCCTCAAGAACCGGAATTGGACCCCAAACTGGATGTATGGGGCAATGTCCAAACCTCAGTGGCCTCGCGTAGAAAACTTCTGGATCGTTTCAATGAATTGAGCGCCAAATGCGGCGAACCATTGGATGATAAAGCGATGCAGAAGGTTTATGACGAGATGGCCCGCGTCCAAGACCAAATCGAAGCCACGAACACCTGGGAGTTAGATCGCGAGATTGAGATCGCTTTTGAGGTTATGAACCTACCTCCCCGCGACGCCGACGTGACCAAGTTGTCCGGGGGGGAGAAACGTCGTGTGGCCCTCTGCAAATTGCTCTTGGAAAAACCCGATTTACTTTTGCTGGACGAACCCACTAACCACTTGGATGCCGAATCGGTGCAATGGCTAGAGCGAACGTTGGGTGCCTACCATGGCACCGTCGTCGCCGTCACCCATGATCGTTACTTCTTGGATAATGTCGCTGGCTGGATTTTGGAGCTGGATCGAGGCCAAGGGTTCCCGTTTGAAGGCAACTATACTTCTTGGTTGGAACAAAAACAGGCTCGAATTGATCGCGAAGAAAAAGCGGCCGACCAACGCCGCAAAACGATCGAACGGGAATTGGAATGGATTCGCATGTCTCCGAAAGCCCGACAGACAAAGAGCAAGGCGCGGATCAATGCCTACGATCAATTGGTCGCAGCCGCCGAACGGGACGCGTTGACGGAAATCGAATTGCAAATCCCCACGACCCGCCCCTTGGGCGATTTGGTGGTCGAAACGGAAAACCTGTGCAAGGGATATGGCGACCGCGTCCTGTTTGAAAACCTATCGTTCCGACTACCTCCGGGAGGAATCGTCGGTGTGATCGGGCCCAACGGAGCTGGCAAAACCACTTTGTTCCGCTTAATTACGGGACAAGAAAAACCAGATAGCGGCACCATCAAAGTTGGCCAATCGGTCGACCTCGGGTATGTGGACCAGTCCAGGGATTCACTGGATCCCGAGAAAACGATTTATCAAGAAATCTCCGGTGGTTTGGATAATCTGGAGGTCGGCAAGAAAAAAATGAATTCCCGCGCCTATGTTTCTCGTTTTAACTTCCGCGGCTCGGATCAAGAAAAGAAGGTAGGCATTCTGTCCGGTGGGGAACGCAATCGAGTCCATTTGGCCAAACTCCTTCGCACGGGTTCCAACCTATTGCTGCTGGACGAACCGACCAACGATTTGGACGTCGACACACTGCGAGCATTAGAAGAAGCGATTAGCAATTATTCCGGTTGCGTGGTCGTCACCAGCCACGATCGTTGGTTCCTGGACCGATTGGCAACGCATATCCTCGCCTTCGAAGGTGACGGATATGTCCATTGGTGCGAAGGCAATTTTGCCACTTACGAGCAACAACGTCGCGAGCGTCTGGGGATTAATGATGACGAACCGCGCCGCTTCCGCTATAAAAAAATGTTAACTTGATATCAAGTTTTCATATCATTTCCGAAACTCTGTTTTGATCTCTGTTTGTTTGAATTTAAGGATTTAATTGCGATGACGATTCTACGTGTTGGCTCTTCGGACAAGTATGCGGACAATTGGGCCAAAGCCTTTGGTAGCCCAGCGAAGGCATCGAAGGCTGCTGGTGCTGAAAAATCGACGGGCCCCAAGGCCTCAGCGGGTAAAGCATCGGCCAGCGCTGCCGATAAAACGTCCGGGAAAAAATCGGTGAAAAGCAAGACACTAAAGGCAAAGGAAGCAAAAGCCAAGGTTTCGACCAAAACGAAAACCGCGCCGAAAACGGCAGCTAAGAAAAAATAATTCATCTTTGATTGCCAAGATCGGATGTCCGACCCAAGCCAAGGTGCGCATTGCATCTTGGCTTTTCTTTTTTCATGGTCGACGTTAAGCGTTAACCGAATTTTTACTGTCGCCTTTCGCTCTGCAAAAGAAAAT
>JBGSIY010000661.1:0-1835 GCA_041742275.1 Pirellulaceae bacterium
TGCCATGCGAGATTGAGTTGCCGATCTGCTTCCGCCAGGTCGGCCTCGGCCCTCACGTTGGCTTGACCAGCTGCGAAAGTCGCCTGGTCGCAAGCAGTACGAAAGGCGGTAGACGCAAGTTGTTGTTCTGCTTCTCGTTCACGAACGGTTCGTCCGGACACTGCGCCTGAATCAACCAGCGGACGGACTTTGGCAATGAGTTCATCCGCCAATCGCATTCTGGAGTATCCCGAGAGAATATCTTGTCGGTAGGATCCAAGAACGCTATCGGAAAAAGTACTTTCAATCTCTTCCACCGAGCGGCCTGCATCTAACATCGAAATGACTTGCTGGAGATTCTTTTTTAGCGTCATTTCTCGTTGCAACATTTGCTGTGCAATTTCATGTTCCTTTTTTCGCTTAACAATTTCTGCTCTGGATTGACCAATTTCCGGACTTCGTAAGATCGCGATAAGATCTCCTGTCGCGACGTGCTCACCGGGCGTGACGACAAGATCGGTTAAGATCCCGTCCATGGGTGCTTTTACGTCGACGTGTCTCGTCTGGTCGTACCGTAAGCGGCCTGGAACGGTGTGGACATGCTGGACCATTTGAGTTTGTGCCGGGACACTTTTGAACTTGCCTTCGTCCAACTTGCCTTTAGGCAAAACCAAAATGTCACTCTGCGACGAATCATCCGTGGCTTCAGCAACGTCCACTGAATGTGTGCCTTGTGAATTAATGTGATGCATCACCATCCACGCCACACCCATCACCGCCAAAACCAACAGAGTTGGTAGGCCGCCAAGGATCGACCTTGCCAAACGTGATATGGACGTTTGAGGTTTTTCGTGATTCGCTGATGGGCGAGAAGCGGAGTTATCAGACATTACATGGCGCTTTTAAGTTGAGAAAATGGGCTCGCCGAAGAAAGCTAAGCAGTAAATGTGCCAATGAGCAAAAGCTGTGTTTTCCCAGGGTTTCACGCGAAAGTTTGAGTTACCTTCCATGGCGGGGGAAAACAAAAAGCAAAGGAGATCACCATCGAGATGGACAGAATCTATCCACAGGAGACAATCGCAAAAGGGGCACATGAGATGCCTCTGTAAACCACGAACGCAAAACAAAATTGGTTTTAGAGCTCCACTGGCATGGCGTCTGATGATTTAGTTGATTTCGCGCGAATCAGGTGATAATTCAATCACGACTCGACTGCCTAAGAGTCTCCGTTTTGGGGGAGCAGATTCACCTACGCGACGATGTTTTTCGACTCGAAAGTTGTTGTGAATCGGCTTGTGTAATTGCAGCCCGACGATATGCTTGAATTAAATGGCGAGGACATTATGGAATTGCCTTTCATCTCGAACTAGCTGTCAATGATTGCCAGCAGTTCCATCGACAACCGAGAATCTGTAGCGGCGTGAGTTCTACATAGTCCGTCTGTCTCGATCTATGATCACACCGATTGTCATTGGTAAGGAGTGCCTCCGATGTTGGTTCTATCTAGAAAGTCCTCGGAAGAAATCGTTTTCCCGGCTCTCGGGGTCACGATTAGCGTTTTGCGAACCTCTTCCAACTGTGTCAAGCTTGGGATCAAAGCCCCCAAGCATCTGAAGGTTCTGCGAGGTGAAATCGAAAACTGCGGCGATCTAATTGCTAAGATCGCTGGATTGACATCCGTGGCAACCTCGCATGAATTACGGAATCAATTGAATTCTATTGTTCTCAAATTGGAGTTGATACAGCGCGCCGAGAGTCGGGGGCTAACTGATAGTGATATGGAACTTGTTGAAAGCGCCGCATCCGCGATGGCCAAACTCGATCAAGGGTTGAGCGGCTTAGTCACGCCACTTGAT
>JBGSIY010000662.1:0-1708 GCA_041742275.1 Pirellulaceae bacterium
CGACTCAATGGTCCCCCTAAACAAGATAATTTAACGGCACCTGCTCCTGCGACGAAGTCGTCCAGTGCGGTTTCTGTCGACAGCGTCGATTGGAGCAAATTTGGATTGTCCCAGCCAGACAATTCTCATGGAAAAATAAACGCAAAAATCAAAACGGATTCCCGATAATCCACCGACGTTGAGAAGTCCCATGAAATATCCCTTGGCCAATCGTCTCCGTCGCCCCCTTTCAGGATTCTCGACGTCATGACGAACACCTATGGAAAACGCATTTACACCGCTCGAGTCCGTCACGACTCAATCAGGACGAAACTATGAAACGAACTTTAATTTATATGATGAGCTGCGTCACCCTGATCACCATCTCCGGATGTGCTATCTGTTGCACTCCGTATTTCAACGACTATCCGACCTATGGTGGCCGCGTTCAACGTTCCGATCCTCAATACGGTCGCGTAGGATCCCTTTTTTCAGATCCCTACAAGGCAATGTCGGGGCCGTCGGCAGATTCAAATTTAGAAACTTACGAGCGAGAGCCAGTCGACAAAAGACCGGAAGACATCACGCCCGAGGAGCTCCCCACCCCGATTTTGGACACTGAAGATAACGCATTGCCACTCCCAGTGCCGCAGCGTTCGCCGACCGAAGATCGTGATACCACCAAGGCCAGTGATCTATTGCTCAACCCTTATCAAAACACACAACCGTCTCTAAACGATCGAGACGGAAAATTGATCCAACGACCACAACGCGTTCTTCGCTAGATCGAGGGAGCCGACAGAACACAGAGCGATTGTCAAATTCAGTGACAATGGACATGTAATTTTGGGGGGTAGCCATGGACGTTCATCGTCCATGGCTTTTTTCGCATGGGGAATTGCCCATAATCTGCAATTCGTCGACTGAGAATTCGCGAGAATAAATGGAGAGAATCTCCAGGCCCCCTGCGAGGACGGCTTCCGTCGATCTTGGGGGCGAGAAATGAGCTCCACCAACAGCCGTGCTCGCGGCTCTGTGTCTAAAGCTTGAATTCGACTTCTTGACCCAATGAAATTAGCTTCTGGCGAAACGCTTCGCACAGTTGCAAATGAGTCTCCACCGAGAGTTGCTCCGATCTCGCTTTTTCGTCCATACCAATGCCCTGCAAAACTTCATCGATCTGGGGCTTGGTGAGTTTATCCCGGAACCCACTGACAGCCACCGCGCGTAAGAATTTGCGACGATGAAAAAAGATCACCCGAACATAGTCGTGCCAAAACGGTAAATCAGGAATGGCATTCCGCCGATCCAATTGTTGATCTAAATGGACGATCGCAGAATCCACTTTGGGACGCGGCCAAAAAACACTGGGTGGCAGCTCACGAACGATCGACGCATCGCATAAACTCTGAATCCAAACACTCAGAGCGCCGTAGTCTTTATTTCCAGGACGCGCCACAATGCGATCGGCAAGTTCTTTCTGAATGGTGGCTGTTAACGAGTAAGGAACCAACTCACAGATCAACAGGTTGCTCAAAATCGGCGTGGCGATATTGTACGGCAAGTTGGCGACTAATTTGAGGCGCCGCCCCGGTTCTCGTGCTAGGGCCGTTTGCAATGCCTGAATGACCGCCGGAGAAAAATGATTTTTGTTTTTTAGCGCATCTTGATGCAGCATGGTCACGTTCTCAAACGCTTCCAGCTCTTCTCGGGCAAGCTGGTACAAATG
>JBGSIY010000663.1:0-10381 GCA_041742275.1 Pirellulaceae bacterium
TGCAGCGTTTCCCAACAGGCCGACTGAAATCGCTTGGCCCGTCTGTTTCGCATTATCCAAAATCGTCATCGCCTCGTCCAGTGATTCGGCGCGAACATCGAGGTAGCGGGTTTCCAGTCGTTTATCGATGCGGGTAGGATCGCATTCGATCGCCAGCATCGAGGCCCCTGCCATGGTAGCGGCCAAGGGTTGAGCTCCACCCATTCCACCCAATCCCGCCGTCAAGATCCAGCGCCCGCGGAAGTCACCACCAAAATGAGTTTTGGCCATCGCGACAAACGTCTCATAAGTTCCCTGCACGATGCCTTGGCTGCCGATATAAATCCACGAGCCCGCCGTCATTTGGCCGTACATCATCAGTCCCGCTCGATCCAGTTCATGAAAGTGTTCCCAGGTTGCCCAGTGCGGGACCAAGTTGCTGTTGGCAATCAAGACTCGGGGGGCGTCAGCGTGGGTGCGAAACACGCCAACCGGTTTTCCCGATTGGATAAGCAGCGTCTCATCCGCCTCGAGCCGTTTGAGAGTGGCCACGATTTGATCATAACATTCCCAATTGCGGGCGGCGCGACCGATGCCGCCGTAGACGACCAGATCCTCGGGGCGTTCGGCCACATCGGGGTCTAAGTTATTCATTAACATCCGCAAGGGAGCTTCCGTCAGCCAACTCTTGCAAGTGAGTTCGTTCCCCGTAGGGGCCTTGATCGCCGGGCGCGAGAGGGTCGAAGACATCAGATTGCCTTTCTAAACGGGTGATCATTGAATTGGAGAAGCGATTTGGCAGCCTCATTCGGCAGCCAACTTCCCCTCATTCTAGCGATTGACTCTGTTATGATGGAGGAGCGGCGTCAGTGAATGTTTATTTTGTCAATTAGAGCCTATCGCAAAACTGTTCGGAATCATCAGCCGAAACGCACTAGCGTCCGGTTCGACCGCAGAAAACGGGGGGGGCTAGTGACCAACGGCTAATAGGTGCTGGGATAGGCTTTTAATATTCGCGTCGATTTCCAATTCAGGATTTCGTAGGGGACGCTTGGGACAAGGGTTAGAACGCCGCGATCGATGTTCAGCGTTTTTCTCCAGGAACTAGGGGTTATGTCGTATCAATTTAGAATGGGAACGGCTCCGATTTTGATCAGCATCCCTCATCATGGAAGTAAAATTCCTGAGGAGCTCGCTGAGCAAATGACTGCCGATGGCCGGACCAGCCGAGATACGGATTGGTTTTTGGAGCGGTTGTATGATTTGGAAGAAACGCGCGAGGCAAGTTGGCTGGTCGCGGAATACTCGCGATATGTGATTGACTTGAATCGCCCCAGTAGTAATGAGTCCTTGTATCCCGGGCAAACAACAACGGGATTGATACCCGAGACTTGCTTCGACGGTTCACCGATTTATTCGGGCGCAATACCTGACGCCAATGAGAGGGATCGTCGCGTGCGACTCTATTGGCAGCCCTACCATCAAGAGTTGCAACGGGAGTTGGACCGTTTAGTATCCCAGCATGGCATTGCCGTGTTAATTGAGGCACATTCCATTGCCTCGGTGGTACCTCGTTTATTCGATGGCGTGTTGCCGGATTTTAATTTAGGCACCAGTCGAGGAGAATCATGTGGCCGAGAGTTGGAGCAAGAAATAGTGAGTGTTTTGGATGGGCAGCCCAACTTCACCTATGTTGTCAACGGTCGGTTTATCGGCGGCTATATTACGCGTCATTTTGGAAAACCGGATCACGGGGTGCATGCGATCCAGATTGAGCTGTCGCAAGCAACCTATCTGGATGAAACAACATTGGTTTGGGATGACACTCGGGCGACTCGAGTGCAACCCGTCTTCCGTAAGATTTTTTCTGTGGTGAAACAATGGATTCAACAGCAGACCTAATGGGTGAAGTCGAAGTGATTTTCAGTGGCTTTCAGCTTGCCACGATGTTGCCGCCGCGGACAGTGTTGGCTGCGAACAAGAATGGCGAGCCGTTGTTTCAGCAACCAGATGCTGCCTACGGGGCGATTGAGCACGGAGTGATTGGCGTGGCCGAGGGCAAAATTCGCTGGATTTTGCCGCTGTCGATGTTGCCCACCCTTGAGTCTGATGTCGAGGTGATTCAGGGCCATGGGCGTTGGTTGACACCTGGATTAATTGATTGCCATACCCATCTTGTGTACGGAGGGCAGAGGTCTCATGAATGGGAGGCTCGACTATTGGGCAAGAGCTACGCCGACATCGCTCGTGAAGGGGGGGGGATCTTGTCATCGGTTCGCAGTACGCGCGAGGCATCGGAAGATTCGTTGTTTACACAAGCTTCCAAACGTTTGGCTCGTTTAATGAGCGAAGGGGTCACCACCATTGAAATCAAATCGGGTTATGGTTTGGATTTGGAAAGTGAATTGAAAATGTTGCGAGTGGCGCGACGTTTGGGGGAGACACATAATATTTCGGTGCAAACCACATTGTTGGCCGCGCATTCCTTGCCTCCCGAATTTGTTGGGCGAGCTGATGCCTATGTCGATTTTGTGTGCCGCGAGGTGATGGTTGCGGCGCAAGAGCAGGGATTATGCGATGCCGTTGACGTTTTCTGTGAACGAATTGCTTTCGATGTCCCACAGTCAGAGCGAGTACTGAAGGCTGGATTAGATTTAGGATTGAAAATCAAAGCTCATGCCGAGCAATTGACCCATAGCGGGATGGCAGTGATTGCTGCCAAGATGGGGGCGGTTTCCGTGGATCATTTGGAATATTTGACTGCGGAGGATTGCCGCGAACTAGCGCAAACTCGCACCGTCGCTACGTTGTTGCCGGGTGCCTACTATTGTCTAAATGAACCTGTCAAACCTCCGGTAGCCGCGCTGAGGCAACACGGAGTGCCCATGGCGGTGGCGACCGATGCGAATCCGGGGAGTTCTCCCGTGGGCTCGTTGTTGCTGATGGGGAATATGGCATGCAACCTGTTTGGTTTGACTCCCGAGGAGGCGTTGCGGGGAATGACAGTACATGCGGCAACGGCACTGGGAATGTCAGATGATCGGGGGGGGCTCCGGCCAGGGTCGGTGGCCGATTTTGCGATATGGGGAGTCCACAGCCCTGCAGAAATCGTGTTCGGGATCGGGCATAATCCATGTGTGGGTACATATCGAGCGGGAGTGTTGAGGTCTTGATTTTACTTCGCTTGTTTTGACTCGCTAAGGAACGTTTGAGAAATAAATGTCGGCTTTCGTTCCGCCAACGTTAAAAACATGCTGCTTTCGCAGAGCGAAAGGCGACATTAAAAATCCGGATGATACTGAGAACCTATCCCAGCACCTATTAGCAGTTGGGCACTAGCCCCCGGTTTGTGCGGTCGAACCGGACGCTAGCGCGTTTCGGCTGATGATTCCGATCAGTTTTGGGAAAGGCTCTAACTCTGAGACAACGTGAGTCTTTACCGCAAAGGAAATACGCGATTCGCTCGCGTCCACGGCACTATCAAATGAAAATTTATGAATCAACCTAAAACAAAAATTTTGCGTTTCACCGCGGCGCTGGTGCGTGGCCAGTGGCAGCAGGATGTAGCCATCGCTATTGACGATCAAGGTATCATTACCGCAATCGGGCCAGGTGTGGACGAGCCAGGGGCCGAGCGTGTCGCGGCTGCAGCCTTGCCCGGCATGGTGAATGTCCATAGCCACGCCTTTCAACGGGCCTTCGCCGGGTTGAGCGAATATCGCACGAGCGAACATGATAGTTTTTGGACGTGGCGTCGTCTGATGTTCGATTTCTTGGTGCAGATGCAGCCGGATCAGATTTATCGCGTTGCCAAACAGTTATACGCTGAAATGTTGGCGGCCGGTTATACTTGGGTTGGTGAATTCCATTACTTGCACAACGATCGCGGAGGTGTCCCCTACTCGCACTTGGGCGAATTATCAGACGCAATTATTGCGGCCGCACAAGAGACGGGGATTGGGCTCTGTTTGTTGCCTGTCCTGTATCAGCGAGGTGGTTTTCAGAATGAGCCACTAGCCGAAGGACAAAAACGATTTGTGCTCAATGCCGATCAGTATGTAGAGTTAGTGGAATATTGTCGACAGTCTCAGGGGAAACATCTCAACTATAATGTCGGCGTGGCCATTCATTCCCTGCGGGCGGTGGAGGCTCAGGTGGCCAATGAAGTGTTGACCCGCTTGAGCTCAAGATCTGCGATGTTTCCCATTCATATGCACGTCGCCGAACAAACGGGGGAAGTCGAGGATTGTCTGCGGGCTCATGGCCGCCGCTCGGTGGAGTTTCTATTCGATCAATTCTCAGTCGATCAGCGGTGGACATTGATCCATGCCACCCATTTGGAAACGCAAGAAATTCAAATGATAGCGCGATCGGGAGCTGTTGTTTGCTTGTGTCCCACCACGGAAGCGAACTTGGGGGATGGGATCTTTCGGGCCAAAGAATTTTTGGCGGCAGCGGGCAAAATCGCGATCGGGAGTGATAGTCATATTTCCATCGATCCCCGCGAGGAATTGCGGATGCTGGAATATAGCCAGCGACTATCCCGTCGAGAGCGAGCCATACTGGGGACGGAAACGGAATCGGTGGGGCATCGCTTGTATACGCATTGTGCGGCCGGTGGAGCGGCGGCGATCGGCGTGAGGGCGGGCGTCATCGACCTCGGCTATCGCGCTGACTTCACCTTGATCGATACGGATCATGCTGCAATCGGCGGCGTGAGTCCGGATCGGTGGCTCGATCGTCTGGTATTTTGCAATCATGGAAATCCCGTCTTGGGGGCCTGTGTGGGCGGGGTTCTGCGGATGGCGCCCCTCGCTAGTTGATAAGCACCGAATAGAGTTAAACTCAAACTGCTGGGCCGTATACGTAGCCCGAGCAGTAAACGCAATATGAAATGGAAGGACAACAAAATGATCCGCTACTTACTTTGCTCAATTCTGACGTGCCCAGGTCTATTGGGCCTCGGTCTGTTGGGTTTCGGTCAGCAGGCTAGTTTCGCATTGCAAACGGAGCCGTCGGGTGCCGAGTCCCCGCGTGTGGAGCAGCGAACGTTGGATTCCCATTTTCCGTTTTTTCCTCCAGACAGTGTCGAAGAATGGACAGAGCGGAGCGCGGCGTTGCGTTTGCATTTGCAGATGAGCTTGGGCTTGTGGCCATGGCCTGACAAGACACCCTTGAACCCGGTTGAACACGGGACGATCGACCAAGGGGACTATACGGTCAGCAAAGTCTTTTTTGAAAGTTTTCCTGGGTACTATGTTACGGGGAGTTTGTATCGGCCAAAGGTATTGGTTGGACCAGCACCTGTCATTCTGTCGCCGCATGGGCATTTCGCCAATGGAAGATTTACGAGGGCGTCTGAGGCTGAGATCGATCGCATGCTGAGTACGGGTGAAGAGACACACCGAGACAATGCTCGCAGCGTTTTGCAGGCTCGTTGTGCTCATTTGGCTCGGATGGGTTGCGTCGTGTTTCACTATGACATGATCGGCTACGCGGACAGTCAGCAGATTCCTTACGGGGTGGCTCATGGGTTTGCCAAGCAGCGAGGTGATCAAAATGGCAGCGAGGCCTGGGGGTTCTTCAGCCCGCGGGCCGAACTCCATTTGCAGTCGATTATGGGTTTGCAGACCTGGAATTCCCTGCGGGCGATTGACTACGTGCTAACGTTACCCGAGGTTGATCCCCAGCGTGTGGGAGTAACCGGATGTAGTGGTGGAGGAACACAGACGTTTTTATTGGCCGCATTGGATCCTCGCGTCGCGGTCGCGTTTCCGGCAGCGATGGTTTCTACGGGAATGCAAGGAGGGTGTACTTGCGAGAATGCTTGTAATCTCAGAGTGATCACGGGCAACGTCGAGATCGCAGCCTTGTTTGCACCCCGGCCCATGGGGCTCTCGGCCGCAAACGATTGGACAAAACAAATGCCAACCGATGGTTATCCGCAGTTGCAGTCGGTCTACCGTTTGTTATCGGAACCAGAAAACGTTTTTCTCTCTGCCTCGCTCGATTTTCCGCATGGATACAACCAAGTCGCCCGGCGAGTGATGTATGGATGGTTTGATCGTCATTTGAAAATTACAGGCCAAAAGTTGCCGATGAATTGGGAGCAACTTCATGCGGCGGCGGCAGCGGAAAATACTCCTTGGTTTGAACGGCCTATTCGTTATCTCGAATCCGCAGACTTATCCGTTTGGAACGCCGAGCATCTGGTACCACCATCGGGAGTGCAGGTAGAACAGGCGGTGACCCGCCATTGGCAACAGGATCAGGCTTCAAAAATCGCTGAGAAAATCGAGGAAAGTGATCCCCAAATGCGTTCGATCGTCCGCAGTCTGTTGTGCGATTTGCCCGGAGGCACGGCGAAAGACTCATTGCGAATTTTAAATAGTAAACCGATGGATTTAGATCAGGACACGGTGGTGGGCGTTGTCGATACTGTTGGCAATCAGACAGATACGGCAGGCTATCAATTTACAAAACTTCAATCGGCCCGCGGGGCTCCCGTCTCGCAAATTGTCTGTTTGGTGCAAGACCGGGAATGGGTTGCCGACGATCGGGAAATCTGGCTGCCATTTGTTGCCCAAGGCGACGTCGTGGTATTGATTGATGGGCGTCAGTGGCAGTTACCCAATCGGATTGTGAATAATGGACGCGACGCAGCCGGGTATACGTTTGGCTATAACCGCAGCGAGATGGCCCGGGGAGTAAGGGCACTGGACTGGTATTTGAATCAATTGCCCGCCGCAGAGAATGCCACCGTGGACTTGGTCGCTTTCGATGAAGCACCGACGTTGGTTGTGACCGCTGCCGTACTGGAACGTTCCGTAGGGCGGGTCTTCCTTCCGGGTGACTTTCAATTTGGTGATGTAACGGAATTTCAAGACCCCTATTTTTTCCCTGGGGCGTTAAAGCTCGGGGATGTTGCTGGGTTTTTAAAGATTGCTAAACCACAGGAGCTTGTTCTCTGGAAAGATGCGACGTTGCAGGAGCGGCGCGACTCGATTCACAAAAGATGATCCAATACTTCCGGATTGGCACAGGGGAATTTTGACACAGGGTTGTCGAGGTTCTCTGGGCAACCAGGACCGCTCGTCTGCTGGCCAGTCATGCAGCGGCTTTGGCAGACCAGGGGCGAAGTGTTTTTAGTAAAAGCAGAGGATAAACAAGGCGAATGCCCATCAACATCGGACTCGAATTACCCGTCAATGAAACTCTCCCGGAACTGTTGCAGACCTTGCGGGAACGCAACAGTGTGATCTTAAAAGCTCCGCCGGGAGCGGGGAAGTCGACATTGGTACCGTTGGCTCTGATGGGAGAGGGGGCGCGGGCGGGGCAAATCCTGTTGACGCAACCGCGGCGTTTGGCGGCGCGCACTCTCGCCGCCCGGTTATCGCATTTAAACCAAACTGAAATCGGTAGGGCGATTGGATACCAAGTCCGGATGGACAAAAAATGGGGGAGGTATACCCGTGTGATCGCCATGACGATCGGCATTCTGCTACGGCGATTGTTACACGATCCCTATTTGGATGGGGTTTCCATTGTCGTGTTGGATGAGTTTCATGAGCGAGCCTTGGAGATGGATTTGGCTCTGGGGATGTTACTGCGATTGCAGCAAACCGTTCGGCCCGATCTGCAAATTTTGGTTATGAGTGCCACGATCGATTGCGGACCTGTGTCTCAGTTTTTAGGCGATGTGCCGGTGCTGGAGAGTCAGGGGCGCGTGTTTGACGTTCAAGTGCGATATTCGCGGTTGCCATCGCGAGATCCGATCGAAGCACAGATCGCACAGGTGTTTCCGCAGGCTTTGTCTGCCACTAGCGGGCATCTACTGGTTTTCTTGCCGGGTGTCGGTGAGATCATGAAAACAGCTCGGGCCATTGAGCGTGATGCCCAGCGTGCGGATTGCGATGTCTGCCCCTTGTTTGGTGAGATGGCGGCGAGTGATCAAGATCGCGTCCTCGCCTCCTCCGATCGCCGCAAAATTATCTTGGCAACCAATGTCGCCGAAACGTCGTTGACTATTGACGGGGTGACAGGTGTCATCGATGCGGGCCAAGTGCGCGTGATGCGTCAGGACCCCGCCGTCGGACTTTCCCGATTGGTTTTGGAATCCAACAGTCTGGCATCGGCAGACCAACGCGCGGGTCGGGCCGGGCGGCAGGCTCCCGGTGTGGCCTTTCGCTTATGGACGGAGGGAATGAACCGCGGGCGGGAGGCGTTTGATACTCCCGAGGTTTTGCGAGGAGATTTAACAGGGGCTTTGTTGCAATTGGCCGGGATGGGGGAAAGTGACTTCCTCAGTTTCCCTTGGTTGACCCCGCCGCGAACCGATGCCATTGTCAACGCCACCAGCACATTGTTGGCATTGGGCGCGTTGCAGGATCAGGGGGGGCGAAGGCAGATCACTCAGCGTGGCCGGTTGCTATTGCAACAACCTGTTCATCCTCGATTGGCCCAATTGATGATTTCTAGTCAGATGTTAGGAGTTACCCAGCGGGGTGTGTTGGCCGCAGCGATGTTGAGCGAGCGAGATCCCTTTCGACTTCCGCATGTGTCGAGAACAAAAGGGCAGGGGAGGCCGCAAGAATATCGGACTGCCCGCAGTCAATCGGATGTTGTGGATAAAGTCACGCGACTAGAACGAGTTTTGGCGGGAACGCATGATCCTGATGTCCACATGGGGGCCGTTCAACAAGTCGTTCGAGTGGCCAATGATTTGTTAAGAAATTTGCCAAATGATCTCGAGTCGATCGCGGACACCGACCCTGGCGAGAGAACCGAACCGCAACAAACAGACACACCAGACCTCTCGGATGAGGTGCGAGATACGCTGTTACGACGAGCGATCTGGGAGGCCTATCCCGATCGTCTCGCTCGGCGTCGCCAGTTGCATGGGGACCGAGCCGTCATGGTCGGAGGGACAGGCGTCAAGTTGGGAGCCAAGTCGAATGTTGTGGACGCCGAATTGTTTGTCTGTGTGGATGTGGAGCAGAGAGACCGAGATGCGGAAGTGCGAATGGCCTCAGCAGTCGACTTTGATTGGCTGCCTCGCGAGAGGTGCATGATCAGTGACGAATGTTTCTTTCATCCGACACAAAAAAATGTTCAAGCCCGTCGTCGAACCTATTGGATGGACCTCGTCGTCGCCGAGACGCCGACAGCTATCAAGGACCGTTCGGCGGCGGCACAGATCTTGTTTGATCAAGCTGTGGGGCAGTGGGATCAAGTGTTTCCGCCGGCCGACTCGGCACTCGGCAGCTTTCTCTCGCGTTTGGCCTGTGTGCGGCAGTGGATGCCCGACGCCGATTGGCCTATGATAACGCTGGAGCAACTGCATGAAATCGGCAAGACTCTGTGCGAAGACTGCCGCTCGATCGACGAATTGCGCAAGGCACCGTGGTATGACTATGTGACCAACCTCATGGATTTTGATCAGCAACGGCGACTTGAGGCTTTGGCCCCGGTCCAATGGACGGCGCCCAGCGGCAATCAGACAAGTATCCATTATGAATTGGGCAAGTCGCCGAGGATTGCGATTCGGATGCAAGAACTTTTTGGCTTGGGCGAAACGCCGCGAATTGCCAGTGGACGCATACCTTTGTTGTTGGAATTATTGGGCCCGAATTACCGCCCTCAGCAAGTTACGGATGACTTGGTCAGCTTTTGGAAAAATACCTATCCTGCCGTGAGGAGAGAACTTTTGCGGCGATATCCCAAGCACCATTGGCCGGAAGACCCGGCAAAAACCGTGGCCACGCGTTCGGGTCTCAAGCGAGATGTGAAAACCAACCCACCGGAACCCCCCAGAAAATAATCTCACAGGTGGTGAAAATGGTTGGTTTTTTGTTATCATAAACGTCCCTTAGGGCCTGTCCCGTAACAACATCCTGTTTTTAAAATTAGCCGGGGTGCGCTAGCACCCGGTTTTGCAAGGAACCGGACGCTAGCGCGTTTCGGCTAATACGGGAACTTATTTCGGGACAATTACTTAGCCGCTGAAGTTCTTTCCTGAGAACCTCAGTTTGGTGTTATTTGCTATTGTTGCACCCGTCCAATTAAGGGCGGAAATTCAGTTTGAGATGGAAGTCGATTATGAGTGAGTCAGTTGTCAGCGGTATCGTACATGTAATCGAAGAAACCAAAACGTTTGGTGCCAAAGGTTTCCGCAAGCGATTGGTCGTGTTAGAACAAGACAACGGCCGATTTGTCAATTATATTCCTGTCGATTTTCTGCAGGACGCCTGCGACTCGGTTGATGCCTTGAAACTCGGCGATGAGATCGATGTGACCTTTCGTTTGAGCGGTCGCAAGTGGCAACGAGATCCTCAAAGTGAAGTGAAATACTTTTTGAGTGCCGAAGCGACGAAATTCACGGTCAAAGGCAAGGGAAAAACCT
>JBGSIY010000664.1:0-3564 GCA_041742275.1 Pirellulaceae bacterium
GGTCATGACTTTTTTGTCGCGAATGGTCACGTACTTTCGCCAATTCGAGTCATGGACCTTGCGCGGAACCAAAATGATTTCGCAGACCATCATCACCAAGTGATACCACATGTTGGTGGTTATTCGGCGCAGAGCCGCCTCGTCTAATTCCGGATAGACGGCCAATAAGTTTTCTCGTATGACTTTTTTACGAAAGCCGATGATATCCGTCGCCAGCCATGAAAGTCCTCGCGCGAGTGTCGCGCATTTTTCGATCGTGAGTAATTGGATCGCACAGATCAGGGCACGCAGGACGCCGTATTCAATTTTCCATTTTGTATTTTCGGTTAAGTTCAATCGCATTCCGTCGCTCCCTCATAAATACAAACTCGCGCCATGCCAACTCCCAAAAATTACATTGCCGCAATTCGCCCTGCCGCAACTAGCGCTGCCGCAACTCGCGCTGCCGCAACTCGCGCTGCCGCGGTTCATTCGAGTTGGTTCCGACTCCGCGGTGAATAACAAAAATCGGGAACATCAGCATGAAGACGTGTCATTTTCGCACGTTTAGGCGACCCGACCTAGACCAATTTGGGCGAATGTTCGGCCGGGATCGACCGGTGATATGCTTGCTTGCATTTCAGAGACCCGCCAGGATGGCCCCCTGTGCGTTCCCAATATCACGCGAGACTCCCATAATAAAACGCCTTCCTGGAGAGCAAGCAATAAATCTCGAGGCTGGGGGTCCTGATTCGCGATCGATCGCTCCCGAGGAATTTACCGCCCGGCCAATTGCCGCCGGCAAATTCCGCCCACGGAGACTTCGTTCCGGAGATGACTGGCGGAAATGCCCCGACTCGCCAGGATTCCCGCCGCTTGTTGGAAATGTTCATCGTCTTCGACGTTGATGATGGCCATGACGGCGTAGCCTTGGCGACGCAATCCCTCCAACGCCAGGGCCCGCTCCATATTCATTCTCGATAAAAAAACAATCACCGTGGCGTCGCGGGGGAGTTGGTTCGTGCTATCCGCCAGCATTTCCCCGAGCGTAAGGCCATCAGTTTTCTCAAGTCGAGCCAAAGTATCGAGGATGCGGAGCATACGATCGGACTGCTTGTTTGCACGGATGGCAACGGGGCGGAGTCGATCCGAACTCGCGTTCATGGCCGCCGCCCGCTGGCTCTCAAGTCGCGTCCTCGAGTCGCCTCGGTATCCGTCCTGACGAATGCGATCGATCGCATCGCGACCGTTGGAAAGAAAGCCGATTTGTTGGTTCATTTGGAACAAGGCATTGGCCAAACTGGCAGCTGCAGTGATCGCCAATTCGCTTCGAAACGGTTCGTCTTGAACCGCAAAGGAATCCTCGTGAAAGTCAATGACAATTGTCGCTCCTGCCAACGAAGATGGTTCAAACACTTTGCTTTGCAGTTTCCCTGTCCGTGCGGTGGCTCGCCAATGCACACGTGAATAGGAATCGCCATTTTGATAGTCGCGAATTCCCGAGATGCGGGTCGGGTCTTCAAACAGACGATGCGTCATGACAATCTCGCCAATCGGTCGCTTGGATTCGATGCTGTATCCGTGCAGCGGAAGCGTTTCGGGGTGGACAGTCAAGTAATGGGGTTCGCAGAGTATTTTAAAGTCGCGGTTGAAACCGAAAAAGTCACCCGTCTCCAAGACAAAAGGTCCGATTTGATAATAGCCTCTCCTCGTAGGTGTCAATTGATAGCTCCATTGACGTTTCTCTCCCGCGTTCAGCGAAAAAACACCTGCGTGTTTGCCCGTCAATTGGAAACCGGGTTTGACGCGATTTCCATTTCCCGTATGCAACAGGTCTTCGCAAAACAACCATGTTGTCGATATGGAACCCGAGTGTTCAATATCGATTGTGGTAGAAACCGTTTGTCCGATTCGCGCCACATTCAGATCGCAGTGTCGGGTGGCGGTCACGGAACTTGCCCAACTCTTCGAGAGTGCCCTGGCCGCAAAAAATAGAAATAAGGCCAAGGCAAATGCGTAGACTAACAGGGTCAACTTCAGAGCCAATGCGGCAATCAACAGCAAAATCGCACCGGCAACCCATTTCATCGTTGCGGTTCCTCAACGACCGGCACGGCAAGGCTATTGATGATTTCGGCAATGATCCGTTCACTGGTGAGTTGGCGCAAGCGACTTTCGGGTTTGAGGATCATGCGGTGGTTCAATACCGGCGGGGCCATCAATTTTACATCATCGGGGAGGACATAATTCCTGCCACGTATGGCTGCCAATCCCTGACATGTGCGAAACATCGCCAGCGACGCCCGAGGACTTCCGCCCAGTGCCAAATGTTCATGGTGTCGGGTCAAGTGAACGATTTGCAAAATGTATTGACGGATTTTTACATCCACGTGAACTTGGCGCACGATGTTTTGGCATTTCAACAATTCTTCCCCTGTGACGACCGCTTGAATCGAATCCAACGGATGCTTCAGTTGCATACGATCCAACATCGACATTTCGTCTTCGATCGAGGGATAGCCCAAGCTGAATTTCAAGAGGAAACGGTCTAATTGGGCTTCGGGCAGCGGGAAGGTTCCTTCATGATCCACCGGATTTTGGGTGGCGACGACCAAGAACGGCTTTTGCAAATCATGAGTAATGCCATCCATAGTGATCCGCCCCTCAGCCATCGCCTCCAACAAAGCGGCTTGGGTTCTCGGTGTGGTGCGATTGATCTCGTCGGCCAAGACCAAATTGGCAAACAATGGGCCTTCACGAAATTCAAACTCACCATTTTTTTGATTGAAGATCGAGGCCCCTGTCACGTCGCTGGGGAGGAGGTCGGGCGTGCATTGAACTCGTTTGAAACTACAGCCAATGCTTTTGGCAAGAGCCCGGGCCAACATGGTTTTTGCAACACCGGGAACGTCCTCTAACAATAAATGCCCCTCGCATAACCAACCGACCAGCGAATAAACAATTTGTTGTCGCTTGCCAACGATGACTTTTTCGACATTGGCGATAACCTTCTTGGAGAAGTCTTGGACTTCTTTCATGCTGGAATCCTATCCTCAGTGGAAATGCGGTTGAAGGGGCGGCTACCTGATTCGTAGCGGTAATCAACTGTCGATTATCCTTCAAACTCTTGCGTTTTACCAGTTAGCGTCCTTGCGAAATTGCCGGACCGAAACAACAATGAGTGTTCCTTGCCCGAGTAGGCCATCGCGCCAGGTTCCAACGGCATGGCCTCCATCCAGGCGTGGCATTGGCCTATCAGGTCTCATCGCCACGGAAGTGATTCAGCGCACGAAGCGGTCATCGTCCTTGGACTTCGTCGGCGGTGTTGAAAACCAATTTCTAAAACGGAAAGAAACAAATGTCGATCAAAATCGAATATTGCGGGATGTGAAACTATTTTCCTCGAGCCACCAGTTTGGCGGCACAAATCAAGGAATCGTTGGGAGTCCAGGCAGAACTTGAGAAATTATCAGGGGGGATTTTCGAAGTTTATCTCGACGGCGAACTCCTGTTTTCGAAAAAAAAATTGGGCCGATTTCCAGAGCCAGGTGAAGTCATCCGGATGCTCAATGATCGATTGAATTA
>JBGSIY010000665.1:0-9013 GCA_041742275.1 Pirellulaceae bacterium
ATCGACACCGGCCTCGATCAATGCGTCGAGGCTCAATTCCAGGTCGGATGTCAGATCGAAGGCTCGATGAAACACTAATTTCCGTTGCCCGACCCACTGCCGCAGGGCCTTCAGCCGATCGATCGCGATGGACCGGTCCGGCTCCAAAACACCAATCGCTATGCCCGCCACACCACACGACAGCAACCCCGTCACATCCCGTTCGATAACACGCCAATCGTCTTGGCTGTAAGAAAATCCGCCCGGTCGGGGACGGCACATGGCAATCACGCTCAGGTCCGTTTCGGCAATCACGGCCTCGACCATTCCCACCGACGGAGTGAGCCCCCCGAGTGGTAATCCACTGTTCAACTCGATATGTTGCCAGCCTGCCTCGTGCACTAGGCGAGCGTCCCCGAGGGACCCCACGCATACCTCAACAAATACGTTCCCAATCGTCCGCCGCGGCTCAGCCGTTTCTGCTGTGGGGGGAACAAGCGTCATGCAATTCTCACGTTAACTCATGGCAGGCAGACGGAATTTCGGGCAAACATCGACGTGTGAGGATGTTTGCTATTTTTCGGAATCCGGGGCTACATGGCTTAGGGCTAACAGGGAGTAGGCTGTTACCAAATTTGCATCCCCCTCGAACCAACGATCCGCTTGGTTCACCCAAGACCCATCGGATTGTTGACGTGCAGCCAATTCATTGACTAAATCGGCTCGCCAATCATGCTTCTGGCCATCGGAATCCAACAAAGTCGCGTCTCCCATAGCGTCGAGTGCCTTGGAAAAAACATGATAATAATAGTACAGGCCTTGGTCTCCCATCCCGGGATTGGTTTTCAATGTATAGTGCCTTCGGATCCAATCATTGGCTGCGCGGACTCGTACGTCTTCCTTGTCGACACCGGCATACAAAAAACTTTTTAAACCCGTGTAGGTCATCGACCCATAGCTTCGAAGTCCCCCCTCGGGCGTCTCTCCCGCTTTACTTTCTCCGTTATTGGCTGGCGAATAGATGAAACCACCGCGGTCTTCATCAGTTGCTTTCAGAGCAAAACCGGCTCCATTGTTAGCCGATGGAAGATTTTGACAACGCGACATGAACGCCAAGGCACGTTGCATGGCGGCACTTTCGGGATCTTCGCCACTGGCCTTAAGCGCGTCGATAAAAAAAGAAGTATTGCTCGCATCCGGTCGCTTCCCCGACCCATATCCTTGGCCCCCATAGAAACTGCTGGATTGATCGTGCCCCTCGGCTTCGTCCCACTGCAATTCTTTGGCATAAGTCATCGCACGAGAAATCACATCATTATATTTGCCATCGTCGTTGGCCAAAGCCAATGCGACCACGGCCAGGGATGTTTCGTAGTTCCGCAGGCTACTGTCTGGAGCGTAAATGCCTCCATCAGGTTGAACGAACTGCTCAAGATACTTCAGGCCCTTGGCCACCGATTCGTCACTCACGCTCACGCCGTTTTCTAACATGGCAGCGACACACAATGCCGTCACGCCGGGGCTGAGTTGTTTACTAAACGCCCCCGTCTCGCGATCTTGGCCCTTTTGTTTCAAAAAGTTCAAGCCACGGCGAACCGTTTCTTGATATAGGGCTTCGTTCCACGGTGCTGGTTCGTCCACCTTCTGTGGATCTTGCTTCTGGGGATCTTGTGTTCCACGATTCGAAAGCGATTCGCCCTCTTGGCAAAAAACTTCCGGAATACAGGGCGTCGCCATCGCCGCAACAAAACTATTAGAAACCAAAAACAATCCCAACATTCCTGCTGTCAGGATTCCTGTTATCAGCCAAAATTTCATTGCTTCAACCTTTAAGTTTAAATTCAACTCAGCCCAACTCTGCATTGCAAATGTTGGCAATCACGTTGGCGACCCGCTCTTAAATTGCGAATCGCTCTTAATTATTGGGGGGCGCGTTTCCAAGGAAAGCGTGACGAGCGCCCTGGCCCACCTCGTTGCTGATTGTAACACGAACGCTCAAAATCGACTGATCTACTTTAATGCCGGTCCGTAATATTGCCCGCCTCCAGCACTGAGAAGGCAAACAGCGTGCCAAAATCAGAAGCTTTTTCCTACAGAATCATTTAAATCGAAATTCTGAACAATCACGTGCATTTGGCGGAAAGATTCGTTTCTATTTTTAAACCAAGTGAAGCCAAACTTCACTCCATCATACGTCGCGTCGCAATTTTCGACAGCAATGTTACTTTTTATTACTGGCGTCCCTGGGTTCGAGCCCACAGGCAAGTTAATCAAAACAACGGACCGGTAAACGCGGTCCTTTCCAAGTCCCGACTCCGGTGGTTCGCCCACGCGATGCCTCGAGGCTCGGCACAACATCGTGCCAAGGTCTTCGCCATCGGCTGCAAACTTCAGGGTGCGGATCCAGTCCATGTTGGCTTCAAATAACGGCGACTGATTTTCCCTTTCTGGGAAACGCCGTTCTCGTGTAGTCAAGGCGGAAAATGTTGCACGTCGAGGACTCCTTAATCGGGGACGCCTAAATCGAAAGTGAATTGCCGCAACCGGAGCACGGCACCCAGTACAAAAAGTGGGCTCCTTGTTTGACGTTAGCCCACTCCCTGTTTGTTAGCTGGGTGGCACATGAGTACGCCCCGACCCGCCAATGCTGAACCTCAATCAATGACAGCCAGTACCTCGGACTCTTTCAGGATCAACAATTTTTCTCCGTTGATTTCGATTTCATTACCGACGTAACTGGCAAAGATCACCCGATCGCCTTCGTTGATTTGTGGTTTGGCGACGACCCCATCCGAGGTCATAGTCCCATGGCCCACGGACAGTACGCGTCCCTGTTGCGGCCGCTCTCGGCTGGCCTCAGGAATAAAGATGCCTCCGGACGTTTGCTCATCGCTGTTCAGACGCTTGATGACAATTTTGTCACCAAGGGGTTCGATTCTCATTTTGAGTACCTTAATAAAACTAAATACAAAGTACGAGGTCTATCGGGCCAGGAGCATCATCAAATGAATTTGCTTCTGGACGTCGGCGATCTCGGAACATCCCTATATTTTCACATGGGACCCGATTTGCATCAAGGCATCGACTACAAGCCTGAAAATGGGCCTAAAAGCTCACTTGATCGCTGCTCGCATTCGCTACAACCGGAATAGAGTTGCCCCGGGACCAAAGGATGAGCTTTTTTAGCGAGAGGACCGATACCTAGAAGGGTGCAGTCTACGAGCCGCATCGAATCGATTCTCAAGTTCGCAAAGCCAACAAATTGCGAACCCGGTCAGACTAGGCTCAACAACTGAAACGGTAAATGCATAACCGAATGGCGAAGGCGTGATCCGCATGAGCGAGACGACGTTCAATACAACTCAAGGTTTGGGGGCAGTGCCTTTTGTTATCCCCGGATCCATCATGATCGATGCCTCCGGGCGCCAGGTCGACGCGAAGCAGGAACTCATTCGCTTCCCACACATTCCCTCCCGATTTCGAACTCTGCCTGGCAAGAGTCAATATCGTTTGGCGAACGGCCATTTGATGCGAACCGATGCGTCACACGAATCCACCTCTACCGATACATGGCAGAGCTCTTCGGCGAAGGAAACCTCCCCAAAGACTCCCCTAAGCAAACATGGGACGCCCAACGAAGTTGCCTCGCCTCATTTGCGGCTGTTACCCAAACAAGAAGTTACCCATGTCAAAGTAGATGCCGATTTAAGCTCCGTTACCGCGAGCACATCGCCTGTAAATATTGAGGCCGGCGAGCCCATCAGCAAAGATCAAGTCGCTCAGATCGCCGAATACTTGAGGCGGAAACGCAATGAAATTGAAGCTGAAAATTCTGAATTGGCAATCAACAGCTGGCAACAGCAGCAATGGTTGCTGGAACAAAAAGAACAGCTGAGGAAAAATGCAACCGCCATCCTCCGCACCCAATCCTTGCTCGAAGAACTTCGAAGCAAGCTGATTGAACTGGGGTATTCCCTCGAACAAGAATCAAGCACAGAGGGACCGACCCTGACGCACTTTAGTAAACTGTGCGAAACCTTCTTCGCCTTATACGAAGAATCTCGCTCTCTGGGTTGAGCGTCTTTTCCGCACGGCATCTCGGTTTTCTGCCACGGCTATGCTGCCAACCCGTCTGGCCGTCAAGCATTCAAAAAAGGAGTGGCGGGCCTACTCAACGTTCTCGCGGTTTCTTGGTAAATTAATGGCCATGCCGCGGAACGAACGCTTATGAAATAAAAAACGAGATGATGCCATGAACTCAACGTCCTCCCTTCCACCTCTCGTCGGTGTGATCATGGGAAGTCAATCGGACTGGGAGACGATGTCCGAAGCCAAAACAATTCTGGATCAATTTGCTGTTCCGTGCGAATGTCGCGTGGTATCGGCGCATCGAACCCCGGAGTGGATGTGCGAATACGCGGCCACGGCCGAGCAACGCGGGTTGCGTGTGATCATCGCCGGTGCGGGAGGAGCAGCTCATCTGCCAGGCATGGTGGCAGCACAAACCCTGTTGCCGGTCCTCGGTGTTCCTGTTCAAAGTCGTGCGCTATCGGGTCTCGACTCGCTCCTCTCCATCGTGCAAATGCCAGGCGGGGTCCCCGTAGGCACTTTGGCAATTGGATCGGCAGGCGCCAAGAACGCGGGATTGCTCGCCATTCGCATTCTCGCCGGTTCCAACCCTGACCTCGTAGCCAAGCTGAAACAGTATCAGATAGAACAACGCGACTCCGTGCTAAACAACTCAACACTATGAAATCAGTACACACCTTACTAAATCCAATTTTACCTGGACAAACCCTCGGGATTTTGGGTGGCGGGCAATTGGGACGCATGTTGGCGATGGTCGCGCGACGTTGTGGCTATCGCGTGCATGTCTTTACCCCGGAAACAAACTCTCCCGCTAGTTTTTTTGCCGATCAGACTACCGTCGCCGAATATGAGGACGAGCGTGCGTTCAGAAATTTTGCCAGTCAAATTGATGTGCTCACGCTCGAATTTGAGAACGTCTCCGCTGCTGCACTCAATTGGGTCCCAGAAAATGTGCCGGTCCGTCCGAACCAGCGGGTTCTGCTCACTTCGCAAGATCGCAGTCGAGAAAAGACTTTTTTAAAAGAACATAACCTCCCCACGCCACCGTTTGCCATTGTTCAATCTCGCGCCGAATTGGAAGCCGCCCTAAAAAAAATACCAACCCCAGCCGTCCTGAAAACTTCCTCAGGTGGTTACGATGGCAAGGGCCAATTTCGGATCGACTCAGAATCTCAAATCGAACAAGCCTGGCAGGCGATGGGCCAGCAACCTTCGACACTGGAAGCCTTCGTGGATCTCGCGTGCGAAGTGTCCGTAATCGTCGCCCGAGATGTGCATGGTAATATTCGCGAATTTGGGCCCATCGAGAATCGGCATCGCAACCACATACTTGACCTGTCCTTCATCCCCAGCTCGATTTCAACATCCCTGGCAGAGGCGGCAATTTCGATTGCCCGCCAGATCGCGACTCTGTTCGACTTGGTAGGTTTGGTTTGCGTGGAGTTTTTTGTGACTCGGGATGGCCAAGTTCTAGTCAATGAAATCGCCCCCAGAACCCACAACTCCGGCCACTTGACGATCGAGGCTTTTGCCACCAGTCAATTCGAGCAACAATTGCGGGCCGTTTGCGGTTTGCCACTGGGTGATATTTCCCAGGCCCGTCCTGCTGCAATGGTAAATCTTCTGGGTGATCTTTGGGAAAAAGCTGTTCCCGCCTGGGATCGAGCCCTGGAGATTCCCCAGGCGTCCTTGCATCTGTATGACAAGCGAGAGCCACGATGTGGTCGAAAAATGGGGCATATTACCGCCTGCGGTCCCGACGTGACCACTGCGGTGGCTCGCGCCCTCGCGGCTCGCGAAGCCCTGACGGTCTCCACCTCATAGCCCGTTGGCCTAGAAATGCCCCATCTGAGCGGCGAAATCTAACGAGTCGTTGCGATCGCCATCTTTTTCCGGGCCTCCCACTATTCCTGCGTAAATCATCAATCGAACAGCCTGCAAATTGTCGATTTACGAGGCGGGGCACTTATTGATGTTTTAGGCAAAGAGGTGGAATTTTCCGTTTCCTCTTTGATTGTTTAAGACTGCGAGCCAACAAACGGAAAAAAAATTGGTGTTGAATCGAACATTCGACTTCGGACCCACGGACATAGGGCTTAGTGGCATCCACGACAAGGCCGTGGTGACATCCACCAAATCGGCAGAATGGCCCGTGTTTGCCCCTCGCGTTGGATGGCCCGGTTTTGCCCCTTGGATTCCCGGTAAACAACGCACCCTCTCTGTGGCAAAAACGGCGGCACGCCCAATTTGACTGATGGACTCAAGCTCGGATTATGAGATAGTTATAGAAACGGACGGATAACCACACACCATCGCCGAGTCGACGACCTCGCCGATGGCAACGGATTAAAAAAGGAAAGATGAATGCAACTAGGAATGGTCGGACTGGGACGAATGGGCGCAAACTTGGTTCGTCGCTTATTACGTCATGGTCATGAGTGTGTGGCTTTTGATCTGAACACCGCGGCTGTCGACTTGCTGGCCGGTGAAGGCGCGCAAGGGGCTCATACTCTTGAGGAGTTCGTTGCCGCCTTACAGCCTCCGCGCGTGGTATGGTTGATGGTCCCAGTGGCCTTCACCGATTCGACGTTGGAAAATGTTTCCGCCCTATTGGAACCCGGGGATGTGGTGATCGACGGCGGAAACTCCATGTGGCAAGACGACGTGGATCGCGCGGCGCGTCTGCACGAACGCAAAATTCATTACATGGATATTGGCACGTCGGGAGGCGTCTTTGGATTAGAGCGAGGCTACTCGTTGATGATCGGCGGGGACGCCGAAATGGTTCAACACTTGGAGCCCATATTTAATGCTTTAGCACCTGGTATGGACTCGGCCCCTCGTACCCCTGATGCCTCGGGCCCCCCACGCCCAGGCGAAATGGGCTGGTTGCATTGCGGTCCCGCCGGAGCCGGCCACTTTGTCAAAATGATTCACAATGGCATTGAGTACGGCATGATGGCGGCGATTGCCGAAGGGTTGGGGATCCTCAACGCTGCCAACGCCGGTTTTACCGAACGCCGCAAAGATGCAGAAACTTCGCCCTTGCGAAATCCCGAGTACTATCGCTACGATTTCGATACGGCAGCCATCACGGAACTCTGGAGACGAGGTAGCGTCATCTCTTCTTGGTTGATCGACCTGACGGCTCACGCCCTCTTGGTTGACCCCCAATTAGATCAATTTGCTGGCCAAGTTTCTGACAGTGGCGAAGGGCGATGGACATCTCAAGCAGCAATTGAATTGGGTGTCCCTGCGTCAACAATCACCGCCTCCCTGTTCGGCCGATTCGCGAGCCAAAACAATGACCTGTTCACCAACAAAGTCTTGTCCGCCATGCGAAAAGAGTTCGGCGGACACCACGAAAAAAAATAGTGCAGACGAGAAGTATCACATGACGTTCCAGCATCACACGCAAATACCTCTGAACGAGTATGGGAATCAACCCGACTCCATCCCGTCCGGATTCTCGATCGGCTCAATAACGCGCCACGATCAAGGACATCACCAATTTGGCCGGTATGGCGCGCTGAGAAACGGCCGAACGCCGAAGCCCACTGCTTCGTCATCCATCGTCGGAGTCGCCCCATTGGAGACTTCGCATTTGCGGCAGGGACTCCGCCATGAATCGCAATGGTTACTCAGCAAAATCGCATTGAATGCCCCCAAACGACCCGCTCCGAACAAAGGAAAATCGAATTCCTAATCGTGGACGACTCGATTTGTGCACAGCCCAGGCCGGCGGCCGTTGCCTGGCCAGTTTATTTATAACAAGCATCCTCTATTTTGATTCAACATTGACGGGACTAACATGCCTTTTTTTAAACAAGCCAACTACGCTGATGCATTCCTGCTCTTCGGCGCTACGGGTGATTTGGCACAAAAGAAAATCTTTCCCGCTCTGTATGAATTGACGCTGGAGGATCGCATGGAAATGCCTATCGTGGGTATCGCCCGGCGCGATTGGAGCGACGATCGCCTGCGTGATCATGTACGCGAAGCGATTTTGGAATCTGTGGACAATGCCGATCATAGCACGATCGATCGCCTGTGCAATCGCATTCGCTACCTATCGGGAGATTACAGTGACCCCCAAACGTTTCATCGTTTGGCCGAACTCACCTCGCATGCTCAATTGCCCGTTTCTTTTTTGGCAATCCCGCCCGACATGTTTGATGAGGTAGTCTACGGCCTCGCCTCGGTGGGCATGACCGACCGAGGCCGGGTGGTGGTTGAGAAACCTTTTGGCCGCGATCTTGATTCGGCTCGGGAGTTGAATCAAGTTCTGCATAGCCACTTGCGAGAGTCGCAAATCTTTCGCATCGACCACTTTTTGGGGAAAGAACCTGTGCAGAACATGATGGTCTTTCGCTTCGCCAACTCGATGCTAGAGCCGGTGTGGAATCGCAATCATGTTTCCTCCGTTTCGATCACCATGGCGGAATCGTTTGGTGTTGATGGTCGCGGCCGTTTTTATGAACAAGTGGGAGCGATTCGCGATGTTGTACAAAATCACTTGCTCGAAATGGTAGCACTGCTGGCGATGGAACCCCCATCGAGCAACGACCCCGCGGCGACTCGCGATGAAAAAGTTAAAGTATTCAAAGCCATCAAATCGCTCGACCCAGAACATGTAATTCGTGGCCAGTTTGATGGTTATCGCAAGGAAGAAGGCGTGAATCCTAATTCCGATGTGGAAACCTTTGCCGCACTGAAACTTGAAATCGATTCATGGCGTTGGGCAGGTGTTCCGTTCTATATTCGTACCGGCAAAAAACTGGCCCGCACCGAAACCGAGGCGGTCATCGAATTCAAACAGCCTCCACGGATGCTATTTGCCGACAAAAAAGCTTGTCCGAAACCCAACCGCTTATTGTTTCGTATGAAGCCGGACGAAATGATCACTCTCAACCTGCAAGCCAAAGTTCCCGGGATGAAAATGATC